>CAZGQZ010000079.1:2896-10293 GCA_964527985.1 uncultured Rikenellaceae bacterium
CGAGTCAACAGTTACCAGCATTCGAGGGTAATTGTATGAGTAAAGCATAGGCTAAGCTATTGGTTGTTGTTCTCCTTGTTCTTTTTGTTATCTCGGAGTTTGTAAACTATCCAAATTGCAAAGGCAATAACAGCAAGCAGAATAAGTATTTGATGTTTAATCATATGGTTAAGTTTTAGGGGGAGTTACACTTTGGGTATTATTCGTCAAGTAAGCGTTTTACAACCCTAAGCTTATGTGAGTATCGTTTGCTTTTTGTTGAGAAAATTCCTTGCTGATCGAGCTTATCAATTTTAACGTAACCCGAGCTGTGTATAATGTTGTTATCGTTTAGCACAATTCCAACGTGTATAATATTTCCTTCCTCATCATCAAAAAAGGCTAAGTCGCCCACTTTGTATTCGCTAACAAATTCAACAGTTTGGCCAATGAGCACCTGCTGACTTGCATCGCGCGGAATATTTATACCAAGAATTTTAAACACTACTTGTACCAAGCCCGAGCAGTCTATGCCATAAGGAGTTCGACCTCCCCACAGATAGGGAGAGTTTACAAACTGTTTGGCAGCAGCATCAATTCCCTCGTAGTTGTTGTTGTAAGGTCCGTCGAACGGAATATTATAGGTTTTGTAGTGTGTGTTTACCAGAGAAAAGCTACCCAAATCGTTGTCGTAGTTGTATAGGGTTGATCCAGGGCAAAGACGTATTGGATGGTCACAATCCTGTGCTTTAGCGCTAAATAGTCTACTCGATACTTTAGAAACGCCATCGAGTGCCAGCAAATCAAACTGCTCCTGATCGAGCAAAATACAGCTTTTGGTATCAATCCATCCTTCGTACGAATCGTAGGTAAGCATTACCCTAAGCCAATCTTTATGCTCCTCAATAACAGCGAATGTTTCGCCAAACAGCACTTGGCTAACCATTTCGCTTCGCTCAAACGGTTCTTTTCTAAGGGCAATTACACTTTGGTTAACAACTCCGAACAGCATTGTATTTTTTTGTGTAAAAGTAACCTTTTTGTTATAAACATTCAATTTTAGAGAGTCAACATTTAATAGGATTTTGTGTATATCATATTTTAATACTGTTAGCTATTTGCGTTTTGTTAAATTTCAACTTGTTATATTTACACCAAATACAAAACAAATTTAAGCACATAGCAAATGTCAAATAATCATCAGAGTATAAAAGGTTTAACTTTAGAGAAGGTAGATGAAAGTAGGAGAAAATTTGGAAATAATATTCTTACTCCTCCCGCACGAGATCCGTGGTGGAAGTTACTGCTCGAAAAATTTGATGATCCAATAATTCGAATACTCATAATTGCAGCAGGCATAGCAGTTATAGTTGGTTTTTTTCATGGAAATTTTATTGAGGGAATAGGTATAATTATAGCCATACTGTTGGCTACCCTTATGGCTTTTTTTAATGAGTTTAGGGCAGGTTTAGAGTTCGATATTTTAAATAAGGTAAGCGATAGGCAACCTGTAAAGGTTATGCGAAATGGCGGAGTAACAGCAGTTCCTATTTCCGATATTGTTGTTGGCGATGTTGTTATTGTTGATACTGGCGAAGAGGTTCCTGCAGATGGAAGGATTATAAGTAGCATTTCGCTTGGAGTTAACGAATCAACATTAACGGGCGAGCTTCTTGTATACAAACATGCTAATGCCGATAGCATTACCGAAGAGCACACCTATCCATCGAATATGCTTTACCGTGGAACTACCATTATGGAGGGCAATGCCACATTCGAGGTAACTGCAGTTGGAAACTCAACCGAAATTGGGAAAACAGCCCGTGAAGCATCTATTCAAATTAACGATCCAACCCCATTGAGCCTTCAGCTTGAGCGTTTAAGCAAGCTTATTGGCGTGGTTGGTTTCTCCGTTGCATTTATTGCTTTTTGGGGATTTATGCTTTTCGACTACTTTTCGGGTAAGCTAGTGCTTAGACCACACAATTGGTTTAGCCTGTTTGCAATATTAATCCCATTAGGAGTAATTTTGGTTAGGGTTTGGCTTCCAATTGTGCTCGACTTACTGCAATTTCTTGGAAAGCCGATAAGCCCACCCCAAATTCTTTCAAGTAAGCTTTGGAAAGCTTTTCCTAAACTATTTGTAGGAGCAGTTCTTCTATTTGCTGTTTTTTATGGCGTTGGACAGCTATACGATATTAACCTTTTTTCAGCAACCGCTTGGTTTAGCATTGAGACTGCTGAGCAAATATTGCTATTTATTTTGGTTGCAATTACCCTAATTGTTGTTGCCGTTCCCGAAGGTTTAGCCATGAGCGTTACCCTAAGCCTAGCCTATAGCATGCGTAAGATGACAGCAACAAACAACCTTGTTAGGCGAATGCAAGCTACCGAAACAATGGGCGCTACTACAGTTATTTGTACTGATAAAACGGGTACGCTTACTCAAAATCAGATGCAAGTGGTTAGCACTAATTTTTTCGTGGATAAGATTGACTCTTCAACCAAGGTAGATAGCTTGATTGCTGTATCAATGGCAGTTAACTCTAAAGCATTTCTCGATACATCGGGGCAAAGTATAAAACCATTGGGAAACCCCACTGATGCAGCATTGCTACTTTGGTTAAATCAGCACGATGAGGACTATGAGCAGCTTCGTTCAAATTTTAGTATTGTAACCCAGATTCCGTTTTCGTCGGAAACAAAGTTTATGGCTACAGCAGGTACTGCAAAGCAGTTTGAACAATCCGTAATACTTTTGAAAGGTGCTCCCGAAATTGTTAAGTCGAAGTGCACTCATTTTTTAGCTGCTGAAGGTGAATTACCAATCGATCGGCTTAGCGCCGACCAATACGATAGCAAGATTGCCGAACTTCAATCGGCAGCTATGCGCACCATTGCCTTTGCTTATCGTTTTGTTGAGAGTGAGGCAGAGCTTGAAAAAGTTGATAAGACCTCAATAGACCAAATGGTACTGCTTGGCTTTGTTGGAATTGCCGATCCCATTAGGCACGATGTACCCAATGCAATTAACGAGTGTAAGCTAGCGGGTGTTGATGTAAAAATTGTAACTGGTGACACAAGCATTACGGCAAAAGAAATTTGCTGCCAAATAGGCTTGTGCGCTCGAGACAGCGAGAGTGGGTTAATTTCGGGGACTGAATTTGCCGAGATGAGCGATAAGCAAGCGTTGGAGCTATTACCTAAACTCAAGGTGATGTATCGTGCTCGTCCAACCGACAAGCTTAAGCTTGTAAGGCTACTGCAGCAAAGCGGCGAAGTTGTTGCCGTTACCGGCGATGGAACAAATGATGCTCCTGCGCTTAATAAGGCAAACGTGGGCCTATCCATGGGTTCGGGTACTTCAGTTGCAAAGGAGGCTAGCGATATTATTTTACTCGACGACTCATTTACCAGCATTGTTAATGCTATAAGGTGGGGGCGTTCGCTTTACCAAAATATTCAACGTTTCCTCTTTTTTCAACTCACTATTAATCTGCTAGCATTAGCAATTGTTCTGCTGGGGCCCATTGTTGGAGTAACACTACCCTTAACGGTAATTCAAATGCTTTGGGTTAACCTAATTATGGATACTTTTGCTGCTTTAGCATTGGCAACAGAACCACCTCACGAGGAGGTTATGAAGCAAAAACCCCGGAAGACTACCGACTTTATAATAAGCCAGCCAATGCAGAGGTGGATTGCATTCTCTGCTTTATCCTTTTTCGTAATCCTAATGGTTTTACTAAGTCTGTTAAATGCCAATGGAGACATTTCTGTCCATGAGCTTACCATATTCTTTAACGTATTTGTAATGCTTCAGTTTTGGAATCTTTTCAATGCAAAAGCAATGGGATCAGGGAATTTTGCTTTTTCTGCATTAGGGAAAAGTCTTAGCTTTTTTGCAATTGCCATTGTAATTCTTGTTGGGCAGGTGCTTATTGTACAGCTTGGTGGTAATTTTTTCAGAACAGTTCCTTTAAGCCTAGCGAATTGGCTAACCATATTTTTTAGTACATCGTTAGTGCTAGTTTTCGGGGAGATTTATCGATTTATATTTAGGAAAAGAACTCGATAATAAGGAAATAATTTTGATATTTGCTGTGAATAACAAAAACGTTTTAATATGAAACCACGGGTAAATCTTCCTCAAAACGAGATTGATGAAATTATCAATAGCTGCGATGCGTGTATGGTCGCTATGGTTGATTTGCAGGGTGATCCTTACGTTCTTCCCTTTAATTTTGGCTATACTGGGGATAAATTATACATTCATTCAGGCCCCGAAGGTAAAAAGATTGATATCTGGAAAAGAAACCCTAAGGTTTGCGTTTCATTTAGCTCCAACTACGAAATGAATATTCGACATGAGAATGTTGCATGTTCTTACTCAATGAAATACAAAAGCGTTTTGGTTTACGGTAAGGTTGTGTCGGTTCCCGATTTAGATGAAAAAGCCCGTATTTTAAATGTTATTATGCAGAAGTACTCGGGGCGTAACGATTTTACCTATGGAAAGCCAGCTCTCGAAAATGTTGCAGTATTTGAGATTGCAATCGATAAGGTTGAGTCAAGGGCATATCTGCACTAGAAACATAAACGCCGAAGATGAATTCGCTCAGATTAGCAGGTAAACATTTATTAGCGATGCTAATGATTGCTACATTTAGCATTTATATTGGCGTTGGTTTACTGCTAATGATGGCCAATTCCTTAGCTATTGATGGCACATGGTTATCCGTTTTTTCTGGCGACGATATTGAGGCAGTTGATCAGCTTCTGGCTAAGTCCGAGCCAATAGCTATCTCAGAATCTGCCGAACTTCTTGTAGCCCCTTTCCCAAAAGATTTTCATATTAAGCTAAAGCCTTCTCAGCATTTTTTTAGCCATTTACCAAATGTAGAACGCTATTTTTTTCCCTCACCTCAAATTTGCTCACATACGGGTATTTTTCTTTGCCTTCGTTTATGATTAGCGGCATCGTTTTGCCAATACGTAAAAATCACTCTTTATCCATCTGTTGAAGAAAGTCTAAAACTTCTTTACATTGCTTACCGTATTTAGTGGATAAGTTATATATATATGTAATTTTTGTTTCAGGTTTGCTGGCAGATGAAGGATTAAATAAGTTGCTAATTGTAAAAAAAAACACAATGAATACAGTTGAGAAAAAATCAATGCCTGTTTGGCTAAGCATTCTGCTTTTTGCCGCTATTATGGCCGCTATAATGATAATTGGTATGACAATTTAGCCAATATCTATATTTATTTTTCAAAGCCACTTCTTTTTTTAGCTGAAGTGGCTTTTTTAATTTACTAGTATCAAACGATTGAAATGGTACAATGGAAATTTATTTGAACTAATATTCTGGAAAAAAAATGATATTACTTTACATAGATTATAAAAAGCTATATATTAGTAATGCAAAAGCAGTGAATATTGAATTTTTTGGCCATTATATATCCGACAAACATCATGGCAAATATTAGGGATTTAAAAAAGGATGTTAAGCAAATGGTAAAGCATTTTATACAGGAGTGCTATATTCATCTTGCCTATTCACCCCCATTACACCAAGAAAACGTGTTGGATATTATTTCTGATGCTATGATGCTAGAGCAGGAAATTCTTGCAAAAATTAACAACCCAAAACCTATTGATGGTAAAAAATTGAAGTACTACTACCGTAACCTTAGCGGCAGCTTTTACAATAGCATAATTGAGCTTACCGAGCGTTTAAACTCTCTTACTTACTAAATATAATCTCCGCTAGCTAGCAAACGTTTTTACCTATGGACAATTTTTTAAATATTGCAAAGAGTCGATACTCGTGCAGAAGTTATTCAAATGCTGAGGTTTCATCAGAATTGCTCACCAACGTTATGGAATGCGCTCGCATTGCCCCTTCGGCTACCAACGCTCAGCCTTGGCGTTTTGTAATAGTAACTAAGGAACCACTAATTAGTCAAATAGCATCTTGCTATGCAGCAACATGGCTAGCCACTGCTCCTGCAATTATTGTTGCGTGTGGTAATTATACCGAATCGTGGCGACGAGCCGACGGTAAAGATCATTGCGATATTGATTTGGCCATTGCCATCGACCATATTACTCTTGCTGCGGCCGATAGCGGGTTAGCAACGTGCTGGATATGTAAGTTTGATGCCATTAAGTGTGCATCAATTTTAAAACTTCCTAAACACGTAGCGCCTATAGCGCTAATCCCAATTGGGTATCCTGCCGAAAAGGATAACTATACCGACCGACATGTAAGTCGCAAACCGCTAAGCGAGATAGTATCGTGGGATGGGTATAATTTTTAAATGCCCGTCCTGTATTTTTTCATCTGTTTCGAAAGCGATTTAGCATCCCCAACAAGGTTGTCGAGGTACCTCCAAAATAGTGGGCTATGGTTTTTATGGATGGTATGCGATAGCTCGTGCAGAATTACGTAGTCAATTAGCTCATCGGGTAGTTTCATTAAAAAGAGGCTAAGGTTGATATTATCTCTATTTGAACAGCTTCCCCAACGTGAGGTAATGTTTTTTATTCTGAGCGTGTTATATTTAAGGTTGTGCTTTTGAGCCAGTAGTCTTACTCTTTCAGGTAGGATTTGGTTAGCCTCTTTTCTGTAGGTCGATATTATTGCCTCTTTGGCTATGGCTTGTAGTTCGTTGCTTTGTGAGTCAATCCCTTCGGGATGGTAAATGTTTATAGTTTGGTTTTCATAGGTTACTTTTACGCGACTATTTTTTGTTGCTCTAAACTGGAGCACATGCTCCCTTGTTTTGTAGCCCGATAAAACCAGCTTATTTTCTTTAGTCTTTTCAACCTCGATTAACTTTTCGATTATCCACGCCTGCTTTTCTTTAATAAACAATTTTGCAAGCTGAAGAGGTAGGAGAGAAGGAACGGTAACCAATAGCTGGCCCGATGGTTTAACTCTTATGGTAAGCCTTTTTGCTTTTCGATTTCGCTTAATGTAAATATCGCCCACTCCTGCTAATTTCCACAGAATAAGCTTATTCTTGCTTAATGATGGCATTTTATTGGTTCAGAATCCAGATGTTAGGATGTTGGGCTTTCCAAACGTTCATTGAGTCAACCGCTTCTTGGCGGGTCATAAATGATCCGAGGGTTACGGCGTGCATTCCGGTAGGTTGGGCAATAACTCTCGATTTAAACCCAGAGGTTTTCATATCATCGGAAAATTTTTCGGCATAGCTCACATTTCTGAAGCTACCTACAATTAAATGGTACATTCCCTCTTTTATGTATGAGGCAGCAACCTTTTCACTCTGTGGTGTTTCAGTATTCGATATTCGTGTTTCAGATGGTTTAGCATCGGGGTTTTGGTTTGATGTTTCATCCATTTGTTCGCTAAGCTTATTAAACTCGTCGTCGAATTTGCCTTGCT
>CAZGQZ010000080.1:0-10257 GCA_964527985.1 uncultured Rikenellaceae bacterium
TTAAGGCCATAATTGAAATGAGTCGCTTATAGCGACTGCCTTTATCTGCCATTTGATTTAGATTAATCGAACAGGGTTCCATAATATTAAATTTGATGTTTATTCAAAGTTAATTATTTTCAGGTTTTTATGTAATAAATTCGAAGAAATAATTAGCGTCTGGATCACAAAATAGATATTTCAAGATAAAATGTAATTAGTTTTATATGATACTCAAAATAGAATTACCTTTCTATCAAAAATAATGAAAGTTCATGCTAAATAAGGGCTTTACATTCCCATTTATAATTCTTATCTTGACCTGTTAAATCTATCTTTAATCCTATGATTTAGAATGTTTATCAATAATCTAAATATATATATGTAATTTCGTTTATTTATTGAAACTTTTTGTTGGTAAAAGAGTTAATATTGAACAGAATGTTTTATTGATTTGTTTTTTACATAATCGATTGTTAATAAAAGATAGTAAGAGATTTTATATATGAATAAAGTATGGTCCTGTTTTTATATAAAATCTTTTTTCAAATCATATCATTTGTTCAAATTATTATAGTTTTAATAGTGAACATTAGTTTAGGCCGATTAATCGAATAATTTTTAATGTTAATCAAAAAAAAGAACATTTTTCATTCTGTTTCGTACAATTAAATTGCTGATTTTTGGTATTTTGCAGCAGAATGTATAAATTCGCCAGAATTTCCAAAAAGGGATAAAATCGTATAAAAATATAAAATGATGAAAAAGATCGTTCCATTCATATTTTTTTGTAGTGTATTTTTAGGATTAACCACAAAGGTTAATGCACAAAGTTATAATATAGATGATGTAGATGGAACTACAGTTAATGTGCCCACTGCTTCTACTGTATACTTCTACGATAGTGGTGGTCCTGGGGATTTTTATACTAATAACGAAAACAATACTGTAACGTTTTCTTCTGATAATGGACAACCACTGGTTATCACCTTTACTGATTTTAACACAAGAAACAATAATGACTATTTACAGGTATTTGATGGTTCAGATTTAAGTGCCCCACTTTTACAAACAATTTTTGGTAGTCAGGGTATTATAACAGTAGTTCCAACTTCCGCGGATATTACTTTTAGATTTATTTCTAATGGAAATGGAACTAGAGCTGGTTGGGAGGCTACAATCACCAGTATGGATATGAGTGCTGCCGATATTACCTTTTGCAGCGGAATTTTTACCGACAAGCAGGGAGGGGGCAATTACACCCAGAACCAGTATTACAAGCAAACCTATCGTAGTGCCGATGCAGGCAAGAGTATACGTTTCGATTTTACCTCTTTTAGATTGGATAATGGCGATCTTGACAGATTTTTGGTTTATGATGGTGGAGACTTAACTGCACCCCTAATTGGTGATTACAGGTTTAATGAAAACCCCGGAACTGTAATATCATCGTCCGATGCCTTAACTTTCGTTTTTATTGCAAACGATGATAATACGGTTGGGCAAGGTTGGAGTGCCGATATTAGCTGTTTTAGTATTGCCACATTTTACACCTACCAGAATGGCGATTGGGACAATCCTCTGGTTTGGACCACAAATTCGGCTGGTAGCATATACGAAAACGACGAAAACAGTTATCCTGGCGAATTCGATAAGGCAGTAATCCTTAACCAAAACACCATTACTATGCCCACCAATGGGTTTGAAACAACTCAGCTCGAAATTCGCGAGGGGGGTATTCTCGATATTGGTGGAACCACTGGCCATAACTTTGGTACAATAATAGGCAAAGGCCGTATGCGCTCCACAACAGGAGAACTACCTGGCGGGGTTTACACGCTGTTTACCCAGGCTGGTGGTGGTACCATTGAGCTGTACGATAACATTACTGGTACTCCCACCCTGAGTGAGACTACATTTAATAACTTGGAAATTAACGCGAATTCTAATCAAACGGTAGTTATTGGTAGTACGACACAAATTAATGGGAATCTTTTAATTAATGGAGGCGCTCTAGATATTAATAGCCCTGCTGGTAGCAGTATAACCGTAGAGGGAAATATTATTGTGAGCCTTGATGCTGAATTTGCACTTGGCAATACCAACACTAGTGACAGAGCGCTTTACGTAAAGGGCGATTTTGAGAACGAGGGAACCGTTACCTTCACTAGCGAAACAAATTATGATTATTTTAATGATCCAGCTCAAGGAATCGATTTGGTTTTCAACAACCCAAATCAAAATCAGGCATTTACCTGTAACGGCCCCACAACGCTTAATCGGCTAATTGTTGATAAGGGTACCGATGACACCTATATTCTGGATGTAAATGCTAGCGCAACGGCAAATTTTAGACTGTTTGGGCGAAATAATTCAGATTATAACTTCCCCACAGAACCGCCTGATTTGCTTAATGAAAAAGCGCTAGAGATTTATGCTGGAACACTTAAGTTAGGTTCAAATATCAGCATACCTCGATTGCTTACAACACCAAATAGCAATTCTCAATTTGCATTCGTTATCGATCAGGATGCCGCACTAATTCTTGATGGTTCAAATGTCGAAGTTTCTTCGCAAACTGACAATTCCTGTATAATAGTTTATGGAAAACTAATGGTTTCTGGCAATTCAACCTTTACATCATTAGGTCGTCAGGGTATTATCCTGCGTGAATACGGTGTTGTTGAAGTGGAAGGCAATCCAACCATTACTACTACAGCATTTCGTACATCGAGCAGAACGGTGGATGGTGCCCATAGGGGTACGCTAACAATGTCGGGAGGTACGATTACTATTACGGGTAACAACTTAGCAACATCTCACCCTGCATTTGCACTCCCTTTCCCTGATAATACTCTGCAACTGAGTGGTGGTACTATAAATATTGAGCAACCTTCGTATTATGGAGCAACAAACACCAATGAGAGCTGGCTTGTATCTTCAAATGCTGAAAACATATCAATAACTGGCGGAACGGTTAATATATATGCCAACGGAACCAATGCAAGAATAAATAGTACAGCACCATTTTATAACCTAAACCTAAGTAGTAATTCTGGTAACACCATTAGTATCGAACTTGTTACTGAGGAACAACAAGATGCTACAGTTACCGTCCCCGCCGCTCCACGTCGCCCTTTGGTAGTGCTAAACAACCTTACGGTTAATAGCAACACAACCTTTAACCCGCAGAATATGGATGTTACCGTTGGTCGTAACTACACGCTTAACGGGGACTACACACCGGGTAGCAATACTACATTTTTCAATGCCTTTGGCATACAAACCTTCGACATTGCAGGAACAATTAACGATGGAGGCTTGTATAATCTTACGCTTAACAACAGCTCAAACCTTATAGTAACCAACAGCCTAAATGTTAGGAGTAACCTAACCATAAATCCGCAAACCACGCTTCGTGATGGTGGAAACACAATAAATGTTGCTGGCAACATTACCAACAGCGGAACTCACCAAAGTGCAACAGGTGGTAGCCTAATTCTTGATGGTGCTGGTGCACAAACCGTTGATGGGAATGATCTGGGCATGTTTGGTAACCTAACGCTCAACAAAGCAACAGGTTCAACAACCACCAATGCCGATTTTAAAATAAACGGTAACCTACGCCTTGGGAATACAGCAGCGATTCTCAGCATTGGTAGCAATAAGCTGGAACTATCGGAGGACTCATACATCTACAATGCCCTAACCGGAACAGCATCGGCACGTACCGATTTCGACAATACCCGTATGGTCGAAACCAACGGAGCGCAATCGGACCTAGGTATTGTTAAGCAGTGGGATGCCGTTGGAAGTTTCACCTATCCAACTGGAACAAACGGAAAATACACTCCTTCGGTTATTCAGATTGACGCAAACCCAACTGCATGGGGCAGCCTATCTGTAAACCCTGTTAACAATATTCACCCATTGGCCACAAGCGCCAATATGCTCAACTATTACTGGAACGTAAGGCGCGATGAGATGTTGGGTATCCCATCGGGTAGCCTAAGGCTATACTTCTATTTTGATGAAGCTGATGTAGTAGGTAATGAGGATTTTTATATACCGGCCTACTATTTCCCGGTTAGCTGGACATTTTTTAACGACCCGAATTTAATAACCAACCTCACAAATGAGATTAGATTTGAGGATATACCCGATCCGCGTGGCCACTTTACCGCTGGTGAACCCGATGCTTTTGGTGAGGTAACCACATACTACAGCAATGTAGCTAATGGCAGCTGGGATGAGCTTAGCTCGTGGGGCTATAATGCTGCTGGAACCGAGCCCGTAACCGAACTACCTGGCGAAAACAGTCCCGTTATTATTCAGGGTGGTCATACCATTAATATACTTACCGACAACAAATTAGTAGGTAGCCTTACCATTGAGGAAGATGCTGTGCTCGATATTGGCATTTCCACGGGCCATTTCTTTGGATTGGTGCACGAGAGCACAGTTAGCGGTACAGGTACGCTACGCATTTCGTCCGACCAGCCAACCGCCGAGTTCCCAGGAGGCGATTTTGGTGAATTTCTTGGCGATAAGGGAGGTACGGTTGAGTACTACACCATTGGCACCCAGGATTACATAATGCCCAGCGGCGATATTACTACCATAACACTCCTTAACGGGGGGTTTGAGGGAGGATTCCCGCCTGCAGGTTGGATAACTCGTGAGGGACCAAATGATGCTCCAGGCTGGTTTGATCCAAATACAAATTGGGAACGCTCCACTGTTCAAGCAAACTCTGGAAATGCTTCAACGCGACACACTCAACTTTCATATAATTTTTTCGGTACTCGATGGAGTGAACAGGATGATATACTAGTTACCCCACCCCAAAACTTTTCCGATGCTGCGACATACCAGCTAACCTTTTGGCGTTACAACAATAACCCTGCTAACTATAGATACCAAGGGGTTTGGGTGTCAACTACCAACAGCCAGTATGCGTCATTTGTTCCTGTTCAGGAGCTGGGTCAGGGTACAGCTAGCTGGACTCAATATTCTGTTGACTTAACGCAGTTTGCTGAAGAGGAAGCCGTTTACATTGCCTTTGCATACCAGTCGTGGGGCAACCAAAACTCCGACGATGTATATATCGACGATGTTACCATAACCAAGAGCATTGGCAACTCCCGTTACCATAACCTGGTAGTTAACCCCAATGCAGGACGCACCATAACCCTGCCAGGCGTTAATATTACCACAACCGGTAACTTAACCGTAAAGGGAGATGGTTCGGCAGCCACTTCAATTACATTATCGGCAATGCTTACTGTAGGCGATAGCCTAAATGTAATAGAGAATAGTACCCTTAGAATTGACAATTCAACCACATTTTCGCTTGAGCAAAACGGTGCAGCTACCATTGGCGAGAATGCTACGGTTACTGTGAATACAACCGGAGCAACTGCTCGGGAGCACTCACTTACATTCTATGGAAATGTGGAAAATAATGGTACACTAAACCTTAACCCGGGCAGTAGCAAATACGCTAACCTTTACTTTAAGGGAACTACAAACCAAGAGTTTTCAGGTACAGGAACAACCAATTTAAATATGGTTTATTTAGATAAAGGATCATCCCAAACCCCACTTGTAAATGTTACTGCCGATGAGTTTACTATGAATACGGGATTAGGGCAAGCCCTGTTTATTCAGAATGGTACTATTCGCTTTAGTGGAACAAGTCTAAACCTTACGCTAACAACAAATAGCCCTTTTAGCATTCCAACCACTGGCTGCTTATCAGTTAATGGTTCAATAGTTACAATTGGTAACTCTGCCGATAATAGCGCCGATTTACAGCTCGTGGGTAAGCTCGAAGTTATGGGCGGTACCATGAACATTGGTGGGGCAGGCAACAACACCCACAACGATATTGAATATGCCACAGCGGGCTCTCCCGAGATAGCCGTTAGCGGCGGTACGCTTAATGTAAACGGGCAAATACGCCGTTCAACCACTATACAAACGGGAAACCTAACTTACCTCCAAAGCGGTGGCGATGTATTTATTTACGGTAAGAACCGCGATGCCAACCAGATTAAACGCGCATTACTCGAGGTGCTTAACGATGGTAGTTTTATTTCAACCGGTGGCAATTTGCACCTAGTGCAAGGAGTTGGCTCCGGTGAAAGCAGCAACACTTTTGGTGAGCTATACCTCGATCCGGCTACTTCAATTGTAACGGGAGGTAATATTCTTACAGGTACAAGCCAAACCAACGCAGCCACTAACTGGTTTAACCTCTATTTAGGCAGTCCCGTTTATAATTTAACTATTGATGGTGAAACAACAGCCAAAAACACCCGCCTACGCACCTTTGATGCAACGCTTAATGGTAGCTTATATATTGATGGACCCGAGGCGTCGGTGTTTTATGCTAATAATATCAATCTTAATATTGCTGGTGATTTTATATCGCGGAGTGGTAATAGATATGGTAGTTTTAATAGAGGTAGTGATTATCAACGAACTACTTTTAATGGTTTAAACCAAACTGTATACAAAAGCGATGAGTTAACTTCTCCAGGTGGAGGTTTATTTCTTGGTTCTGTGGTGGTTAATCAGCAAAGTGGTGGCCAGCTTATTCTCGAAAATTATGAGTTTTGGTCGAGAGGTGATTTACACCTTTTAAGTGGAAGTATAATACAAAACAATGGAAGTAACTTCCTTGTAATGAAGGATGTTTATATTAAAGATGGTTTTTCTATTAACTCTAATAGCAATGGACGTTTAACGTTCTACAATAGTAGTATTTCACAGAATATCTACTCGGAAGGATTGCCTAGTCTTGGTAGGATAATTATTAATTATAATAATGGTGTTAAGTTAAATGGCAATTTACAGATTAACAACAGGCTTGATTTTCCATCTTCTGGGGGTTCAGGTACCATTAATGTTGGCAATAATAATTTAGTTTTTGCAGAAAGTGCAATTATTGGTACAGGAGCAAATGCTCCTGGTCCTGGTCGTTATATTATAACCAATGGTGCCTTGGGAGATGCAGGTGTTACTAAGGAATACTCATCTGCTGGTGGTTCGTTTACTTTTCCAGTTGGTGTTGGCGCTGTTGCAAAATATACGACAGTTACAATGAATGTAACTGACGCGGGAGGTGTAGTGGGAAGTATTACCGTTAAGCCTGTAAACGCACCACATCCTGTTTGTACAGATGATCCGGGAAATGAATTACAATATTTTTGGAGTGTGAGTTCAACAGGTTTTTCAAATCCAACAATTAACCATACTTACACTTATGTTGATGGAGACATTCCGGTCCCAGCTGATGAGAATACCTATGTCAATGCAAGATATTTTGATTATGCGTGGACTAATAATACTGAAATAATAAACTACACTGATAATGAGATTACTTTTACTGGTGTTAGTTTTATAGATGGTGATTATACGGCTGGGGATGTCAATAATTTTGGCCTAGTTCGAAAATATTATAGCCGTCAAGATGGGGCATGGACCCAAAGTTCAAGTTGGTTTCTCGACTCACCAACGGGACCAACTGTAGCAACTGCACCTCCGAGAGGTAATCCGGTTTTTATTCAAGCTGGAAATACCATTACTACCAATAGTGATGGTGCTTATGCTGGATCTGTTGATATAGAAGCGGGAGCAAGGCTCGATTTGGGCAACAAAGTTGGACATAATTTAGGGTATGTAACAGGAGCAGGTATTATATCATTGACATCTACAGGAGCAGGTTCTTATGTTTTTCCGGGCGGTGATTACTCAGAATTTATGAATACAGAGGGCAGTACAGTTGAATATTCAGGTGCCGGCACAATGCCTGCGCTAATTACAACATATCAGAATGTGACTTTTCTAGGTAATAATACTAAGAATATCCCTTCGATTGATCTGCTGATTAAAGGAAATCTTACCATTGAAAACGGAGATTTAGACAATTCTAATTTTAATAAGACTATTAGGATTGAAGGTGACTGGACTGATAATGTGGCAGGCGGCTATATTCCAGGAACAGGGACTGTCATTTTCCAAGGTAATAAGGAGCAAACTCTTACTGCTCCGGTTGGTACTCCCGAAGAGTTCTATAATCTTCAAATAGCAAAAGCTGGTGGTAGTGCATTAACACTTAGTAACGAAGCTACTGTTAATCGTGTGTTAACTCTTATATCGGGGATTGTTAATACTAATGCCACTAACTTGTTAACTGTTAATTATGGTGTAACAGGAGCAGTTGTTGGTGGTAATAGTTCAGCATATATAAATGGTCCGCTGCGTCGTGTGGTTAACAATAGTTCTAGTGCTACTTTCCCAGTGGGAAAGGATGGTCGTTTTGGTAATTTATATATTTTTGGAGTAACATCAAGTGGTAGCCAATACTGGACAGGTGAATACTTTAATGTTATACCAAACGATAACTTAAACTTTGTGGCACCTTTGCAGCTTATTAGTAACAATGAATATTGGAGCTTACAAGGAGTCAATGGAGCTGCAGCAAATGTTCGTTTACGTTGGGATGATCAAAGTGCCATTATTCCTGCCGGGGCAACAGAACGTCAAAAATTGAGAGTAGCACAGTATTTACCACCATGGACAAAAGTTGGAGAAAATGTTAGTGATGTTAGTCAGACTGAAGGTACTGTTGAATCGGTAACACCAATTAGTTTTGATGGTACAACTCAGGAATTTACATTGGGACTAGAACAAACAGCATCAGCCGAAATTACAAGTGGAAACATTTCTGCTTGTAACGATGGTACCACCTTTTCGGTTACTTATAATGTGACTGGAGATGCACCTTTAGAAGTAATACTGCAGATTAATGGAGCAAATAATCAAGTTTATGATAACCTTGCAGAAGGAGAGCATACGGTCGAATTTACCTATGCTGACCTTTATGCCATTGCAGGTTCCGGAGATTACTTGATTACTATTTCATCAGTAACTGATAATAATGGTTTATCAGGAATCATTCTGGGTTCAGGTGTAACCCTGACTTTATTAGAAACACCTGCGCCTGTTATCAGTGGTCCTACATCGGTGCAAACCGGATCAATAATTAATTACTCAGTACCTGAAAATGTTGGAAATACATATGCCTGGTCAATTAGTGGCTTAGGCGCTATTGATGATGATGAAAGTAGTACAATAAATGTAACATGGGGAAGTACAACTGGCACAGCGACACTCACACTTACTGAAAGCAACCCGAATGGTTGTAATACAACAGTAACTTATAATGTGGATGTACGTGATTGGCCAGTAATAACAGGAAATTTTAATGTATGTGCAGGTAGTACAGAGACTTATTCAACTCGTCAGGTGGGTGGACATATTTACAATTGGACAGTTACCGGAGGAACTATAGCATCGGGTAGTGGGACTGATGAAATTACTGTTCTGTGGTCATCGCAAACAGCAGGTCGATTAGAGCTAGAACAAGGACCATCAGGTAGCTTGGTTTATACTTATGAAGATGTAGTAATTAATTCTGCACCTACAGCAACACTTACAGTTGATGGTAGTGTCGATATTTGTGATGGAGAAACCGTAATATTGGATTTTGGTCATAGTGGTGGTGGTGCATCGCCTGCCTTCGAACTTTTTGTTGATGAAGGTTCAGGATTTACACATGTAGCTGATATTATGGCTGCTGGCACTTATGAGACGGATCCGCATGTCTGGACAGGTTCCGATCCCGGTAAAACTATAACTTATGGATTAATAGTTACCAATACTACAACAGGATGTGCCAGTGAGATGCAAGAAGTAGAGATTACCGTGTGGAAAATTCCCGAAACCGGACCACAATACCACATCTCCAATGATTATGGGAATTAAAAATGTTATAGGAGATTGGAGAAAGTAATAAAAAAGTTCTTTGAAATATAGTACAGCAGACATTTTTAACTGCCTGTGGCAGTCCTGTCTGTTGAAACAATGTTAAGTACAACAGACATTCTTGTCTGTTGAAATAATGCACTTAGTGCCTTAGTGGTAAAAAAGTAAACGAACTAAAAAAATATGAACAAAAAACAAAAACACGGAAAAAACTAAAAAGCATAGCTGTTAATAAAATAGCTTAAAGAATTAAAATATTTATTGTATATTGACAGTCAGTTTTTTAAGTACGTATTATTTATAGTGTAAATTGAATCAAACTTTACTAAAACATAGTTTAAGTAAAACACCAATCCCTAAAATGGGTGTGTTAGTGGAAATCTTAGGTGCATTCGCAAAAAGAATTTTGCGATTAAACATTAAAAATGATACTTTTACGCCCGA
>CAZGQZ010000081.1:0-6240 GCA_964527985.1 uncultured Rikenellaceae bacterium
TTACAATTCAAAGGTGACTATTTGCGTACATTTACCTAACGCTTGCAGTTTTTTTGAATTATAATATTGCAAAATTCTTAGTTTCTTATGTTTATAATCGATCTGATATACAACCTTTCAACCCTTGTTGCGCTAAGCATTGTATCTGGTTTTATCGACAACCGATGGAGCAGTACAACACGTAAAGGGGCATTACTACAAGGTTTTTTGTTTGGAGTTGTAGCAATGCTTGGCATGATAAATCCCCTCGTATTTCAGGAAGGGCTTGTTTTTGATGGACGCTCGGTGGTTATTAGCCTTTCGGGTTTGTTCTTTGGGCCAGTTGCAGCAGCAGTATCAGCTGTAATGGCCATTGCGTTACGGGTTTACCAAGGAGGTGTTGGCGCAATAATGGGTGTTTCGGTTATTACAGCATCTGCCTTAATAGGAGTGCTGTACCATTACCGACGAAAGCGAAGAAATAAGCGCCTATCAACTCTTTTCTTCTTAGGGTTTGGCTTTTTAGTGCACATTGCCATGCTATTGCTCACCTTTACTCTACCAATAGATTCGGCAATAGCAGTTCTTCGCGATGTTGGATTTGCAATAATTACCTTCTATCCATTGGCAACTATTCTTATTGGAAAAATTCTTCACGATCAGGAGATAAAAACCAATACCATTAGTGCATTGCGAAAAAGCGAGTCGTTATTTAGGTCGTTGGCCATATCATCGCCTGTGGGTATCTGTAAGGTTGATACAAAAGGGAAAATAACCTTTGTTAACGATAGATGGTGTAGCATAGTTGGTTATAAGTGTAACGAAATAGTTGGGCACAGCTATGCTCACAAGGTTTACAAAAACGATTTGGCTGAGGTTGAAAAAAGTTTAAGGAACCTTACAGATAAAGGAGTTCCGTTTAACCTTGAGTTTAGGGTAATACACCCAAGCGGAAAACCATACTGGTTGATGGGGCAGCTCGAGCCCGAAACCGATGAGTACGCAACCCTGCTGGGATATGTAGGAACGCTTTTCGATATCGATGAGCGAAAAAAGGTTGAAGATCAGCTTAGGCAATGGGAGCTAATCTTCCGGTCGACTCGTGTTGGGATTGCCCTAGGTATTGGGGAGGATAAAACGTTTAGTAACATTAACCCTGCTTTTGCCGAGATGCATGGCTACACAGCTGATGAGCTAAAAGGGAAACCTGTAAACATGGTTTTTCCACCCGATGAGGTTGGCCGTATTGCAGAAGAGATCAGAAAAGGGTACGAAAAAGGGTTTCACGTTTTTGAAACCTGGCATGTTAAAAAGAATGGCACTCGATTTCCTGTTAGCGTTAGCGTTACGGCCGTTTCAACTGAAACGGGCGCTCCTTGGTATCGAATAGTAAATGTGCAGGATATTACCGAGAGGTATGAGGCAGAGCGAAGGCTGCTAGCTGAGCAGAATAGGCTGCAAAATATTATTGAGGGAACCAACGTGGGTACATGGGAGTGGAATGTGCAAACCGGCGAGAATATCTATAATAACCGTTGGGCCGCCATGCTTGGGTATTCCATTGAGGAGTTAATGCCAACAACGGTAAATACGTGGAATTCGCTAATCCACCCCGATGATGAGGAAGAATCGTTAGAAAAGCTAAGTAAGCACTTTGATGGAAAAACAGAGTTTTACGAATGTGAGTTTAGGATGCGCCATAAGGATGGCCATTGGATTTGGATACTCGATAGAGGAAAGGTAATTGAATGGACTGGAGATGGAAAGCCCTTAAGAATGTACGGAACGCATATCGATATTTCGGAACGAAAGCGATGGGAGCAAACTCTTAAACAAAATCAGCAAAAGCTAAAAGAGCAGAATGAAGAATACCTAGCCTTAAACGAGGAGTTGATAGATATTAATAAACGTTTACGCGAGAGTGAGCAGCGCTTAAAAGAGCAGAACGAGGAGTACCATGCCCTTAACGAGGAGCTAACCGAATCGAATGCACACATACAGCATATTAATGCCGAACTTGAAGAGGCTCGTGAAAAAGCGGAGGAGAGCGATCGGCTTAAATCGGCCTTTTTGGCCAATATGAGTCACGAAATTCGTACTCCCATGAATGCAATAATTGGCTTCTCCGAAATTTTACTTAGGCCAAATCTCTCAAAAGAAAAACAAACGCTGTATACCGAGGTGCTTAACGCATCGTGTGGTCAGCTACTAAACGTAATTAACGATGTGCTCGATATCTCGAAAATTGAAACAGGGCAGATTGATGTATACGAAAGCGAGGTTAATATAAATAAGCTGCTTAGGAATATCCAAGGGCTTTTTCATCACAATGCAAAAAATAAGGGTACTAGGTTGGAACTTAAGCCTGCCCTTTCCGATAGTGAGTGTATTGTAGTAACCGATGAAGCAAAACTTAACCAAATACTATCAAATTTAGTTAGCAATGCAATTAAGTTTACCGATAAGGGTAGTGTTGTTATTTCGTATGCTGTTGAGGGGAGTAGCATAAGGTTTTCAGTTACCGACACTGGCATTGGAATAGCATTAAAAGATCAAAAGCTGATATTTGAGCGCTTCAGACAGGCCGAGGTAAAGGCTAAACAGAATTACGGAGGAACCGGTTTAGGGCTTGCTATATGCAAGGCCTTTGTCGAATTACTGAGTGGGAGTATTGGCGTTGAATCTGAGCAAGGAAAAGGATCTAGGTTCGATTTTACTATACCCTATAAGCCAATAGCCATAAGTGCAACAAACGAATCTAAGCTGAAAGGGCAAAAGTACAATTTTAGCCATGCAAAAATTCTTGTGGCCGAGGATGAGCCTGCCAATATTTTCTACATTACCGAGCTGCTCGAAGAAACTGGTGCAACGGTAATTCAAGCCGATAATGGCGCTGTAGCAGTTGAGCAGTTTAACCTAAATCAGGATTTAGACATTATACTAATGGATATTAAAATGCCAAACCTAAACGGGATTGAGGCAACTAAAATTATTCGTAGTATAAGTAAGGATATTCCTATTGTAGCACTAACCGCATACGCAATGTCGGGCGATAAGGAGAGCTGCCTCAAAGCAGGCTGCAATGTTTACCTAACCAAACCTATTGTTCGCGAAGAGCTGTTGGAAACTATTAATCAGTTTATAAGAAAGTAACCACTCTAAACTGATGGTGATTATTAGTTGGGTTAAATAATTATATTGCTTAATTCTAGAATAGCTTTGAGAAACCAATGCCAACAGAAATATAGTTGGTATCGTTAATGGGTGAGGAAATGTAGCAATCAACCTGTGTGCTATTGTTAAGTAAGAAGGTGCCTCCTACCATAGAGTTGTGTGCAATTGAGGATGATTTATAGTTTATGCTATTGTAGTACTCGCCAAAAAGGGTAAGTTTTTCGGTTGCTGCATAGTTCAATCCAATGGCAAGCTCATTGTATAACTTTGGCGTATCAGAATATGCTATGTGAACCACACCAAAAGCTGCTAATGCATTTGATAGTTTGTAGTCCCACAACAACCCCAAAATTGGATTTATGCCAATATTATTATCAATATCCTCAAGAACTATTTGGGCAAGAATCGATATGTTGTAATCTTCTTTTTCAATCGCACTGAATTTGCCTCCTAAGGCAAGGTTGTTTGAGAATTTTACCTCATTTTCTGCAGATGAAAACTGCATGCCCGACCAACCTAACGAAATCTCAAGATTGTTTGCAATACCATACCTAAGGCTTGAGATTGGTATGCTCTGCAATGTTGGAACCTTATTCCTTACAGGAAGTGCCAAATTATAGCCCATTTCGAGAATGAAGGATGTAGGGCTAACGGTGTAAGTTCCCGTGCTAAAACTTGGTCGATCGGTCGAAATTATTTCTTGGCAATTAGCTGAAATTGCCTGTAATAGCAGCGATGTTACTGTTAGAAGAAATTTTATGCGTTTCATTCCGTAAGTATATGGTTTATAGCTTTGGTAAGAAAACGCTAATTTTATTTTCTAAGTCGTTCGAGTTGAAAGGTTTGGTAATGTAATCCTTTGCTCCAAGTTTAAGCGCCCGATTAATACTATCCATGTCGCTTCGAGCCGAAAGTATTACAACGGGTGTTTCATCTCGTAGCTTATTCTTTTCTTCCAAAAATTGAAATCCATCCATAACGGGCATCATTAGGTCGAGTATAATTAAATCGGGTTTTTCAACAATCATCTCGTCTAATGCTTGTGCGCCATCATCAACAATAATAACCTGATAACCCCATTCAACAAGGAGGGATTCGATTAGGATTTGGTTAAAGTAAATATCTTCAACTAGTAGTATTTTTTTCGATGCCATTTTTGAAAAGTTTAGGCTAATTTACTACAATTTCTTTCGCATAACCAAAGCTTAACGAATTTTAAAGTACATAATCAACTTTTCAAATCCCTTCGCCCTTTCGCTTAACGCTTCGGAGCCAGTGGCTAGCTGCTCGGCCGAAACTGAGTTTTGCTGGCTGGTTTCGTTGAGTTCCTGTACCGATATATTTACCTGCTCAATGTTGCGAAGCTGTTCTGTGGCAGTGGCAACTACCTCGGAGATATACTCGGCGGTTTGCTGTACCTCGGGGATTAGCTTTTGAAGCAGCTGGTTTGCCTGATTGGTTGCATTAAGCGTTTTGGTCGATATTTCGCTTATATCATCGGCCGCTTGTTTGCTTCGTTCGGCAAGCTTGCGTACTTCGGTGGCAACTACGGAAAATCCTTTGCCGTGCTCTCCAGCACGGGCCGCCTCAACGGCAGCGTTTAGGGTGAGTATGTTGGTCTGGAAAGCAATATCTGAGATAATCCTAATCTTATCCGATATCTGCTTAATCGAAATGTTGCTCTTTTGCGAAGTAACTCCAATTTTCTCAATGGCTTGCGAAACCTCATTAGAAATGGTGTTGGCATTCGATGCGCTTTCGGTTACTTGCTGCACCGATGATGAGATTTCTTCAATTGACGAGGCTAACTCCTCAACCGTTGATGCTTGCTCGTTTGCGCCTGAGGCTAGGTTTTGTGCTCCCTCGCTAATCTGCTGGCTGCTTTGGCTAATTTCCTGTGAAATGCCATTTATGCTAATTACCACTTCTTTTAATTTGCTAACCATTGCGTTAAGCGCATTGGCTAAGGCACCTATCTCGTCGAATCGGGTAATGGATAAATCGGTAGTTAAATTGCCCTGCGCTACATCTTTTGCAAATGTTACCCCTTGCCTAATAGGTTTAACCAGTGAGTTGCTAAGTGCAATAATTACAAGAAAGAAGATGCCAAAAACAACTGGCGAAAACCAGAACATGGTTGCAACCATTTCTGCAATTGCTTCATATGCTTCATCTTTATAGAGCTTACCCACTACATAAACACCACTACCAACCTCTTGGTAGTAGAAAAAGGCAGTGGATGTTGAATTGTTTTCATTTACCTCTTTTGCAATGCGAGTGTTAGGAGGAAATTCGGTTACTAATTCTTTAATTAGCTGAATATCCGCTTGAGAACTGCTTGGCTTTGGATGAATAGCAAGGTTGCCATTAGTACTGAAAAGAAAAAAGTATCCTGAGCCAATAAACTGATCCTTGGTAAAGTATTGTTTAAGCTCTTTCTGAATTTGAGTATCATTATTGCTAGTTTTGTTTAGCAGGATTGAGGTTATATTGTTAAGCCCCGTTAGGTAGTCTGTGGTTCGTTGATCGGTTTGCCTAATTATGCGTTTGCTTTCAAAAACGTATGCGGTATAGGCAAGTGCAATAACAAGAAACATTGCCGAAAGCGAGATGACAAGGTTCATGCGTGCTCTAATCTTGAGGTTCTGGGCTATTTTCATTTCAAGTATTTTGCTGTTATTTGATATCGATTTTTTTAAAGTATTACTATGCCTATACTTTTAGCTTGAAAAAATCAACCATTTTCGACAGCTCTTTGGCATTGTCGGTGAGCATGTCGGTTGTGGCGTAAATCTCCTCGCCCGAGGCTGCGTTCGATTGTGTAACGTGATTAAGCTGTTGAATTGCAGCATTAATCTGTTGGATACCACCTTCAAGGTCAATAATTGCATTAACAACATCTTGTATAAGCATTGCACTTTCTTTTATTCGGGGTATAACGCTTTGTAACTCGTTGCCTGTTTGCTCGGTAACCTGAACGGTGCTGTCCGATAGGTCGTTTATTTCCTGTGCGGCAATTTTGCTCTTTTCTGCCAATCGCCTAACCTCTGTTGCCACAACGGCAAATCCTTTGCCATGTTCACCTGC
>CAZGQZ010000081.1:6340-10253 GCA_964527985.1 uncultured Rikenellaceae bacterium
TGTCGGGTTGATTCGGAAATTTCTTCGCTTGTTTGGAGCACCTCGGTTGCACCTAGGCTTATTTCTTTAACAACTAACGATAGTTTCTCAGCCATCTGGTTTAGTGATTAGGCCAGTTCACCCGTTTCATCGTTTCTTCTAATAGCTATCGATTTTTGCAAATTTCCTGCTGTAATTGCTTGGGAATACTCTAGCCCTGAGATAAGTGGTTGGGTTATCCCCTTGGCAAATCGAGCCACGATAAAAATAAAAATTGATAGAAAAAAGAGTGAAAAAAAAACGATCACAAAATTCTTTGTTCTTATTTCGGCCCTTGCTTCATGTTTTGGAATTTTTACAACGGCTTGCAACTCTTTTTGCGCAATTGGAATATGGTAAAGAGTCCATTCGTTAAAGTCGGTTTTGCTAATACTTTGTGTGGAGTTGTTGGATAAATTTCGGGATATTGTGTTAGGTATATGCTTATCCTCTTCGGAGTATAGGCTTTTTGGAGTGGCGAATATTTCCCCATTAGCACTAATTATTAAGGGATATCCTCTTTCAAAGTATTCGTATTTTGATATAGCGGAAACAATTTTTTCCTTTGATTGGCTCTCATTGGCTTCATCGTACAGCTGGTCAACTATTCCAGAAATGATATGAAGCTGATCTGTTGCAAATGAATCGTTGTTGTGTTTAATGCGCTCAACCTGAACGGTGTAGGTTTTGTAAGCAAGAACTAATACCATTAAAATACCTAAGCCAACAACTATAAAGAGGAGCTTAGTGCTATACTTTTGTTTGCTGTAAATATTCATCATCGTGAAGTTTATACGTGAAATGTACTGTTTATAACAATTATATGCAATTTTTAAACAGTGATAAATTTTACTATTTACGTAAAGAGTATCAATTCTCCAATTTAAAAAAAGCTATAAAGTATTTATAAACAAATGAATCAATACTGATGTTAATAAAATATGTTATTGATTGCTAGGGTGTAATGTACTTTGCTTTGCAATTCCAATGCAAATTAAAATTCCTTAAGATGTAATTTGTATTTTTGCAATAATGTTAAGCGTTTAAGCTTGTATTTTTATACGATAGCTTAATATTTTTTTTTGTAAACTAAACCTCACTTTATTTTGGCATCATCAAAAAACGTTGTTGAAACCCCTTTAATGAAGCAGTATAACGCAATTAAGCGTCAGCATCCCGATGCTGTTTTGCTGTTTAGGGTTGGCGATTTTTATGAAACATTTAGCGAAGATGCCATAAAAGCTTCAGAAATACTTGGTATTACCCTTACTCGAAGGGCCAATGGTGCTGCTTCGTATGTTGAATTGGCCGGTTTTCCTCATCACGCTCTCGATACGTATTTGCCAAAGCTCGTTCGGGCTGGTCAGCGGGTAGCCATATGCGAGCAGCTTGAAGACCCGAAGCAAACCAAGTCAATAGTAAAGCGTGGCGTAACCGAAATGGTTACTCCTGGTGTTTCGTATAACGAAAATGTGCTTGACCGCAAGGAGAACAACTTCTTAGCCTGTGTTCATTTGGAAAAGAAGCAAGCAGGCATTGCTTTTATTGATATTTCTACTGGCGAGTTCTATACTGCTGAAGGTTCTCTTGATTATATTGATAAGCTAATCACCAATTTTAGTCCGAAGGAAATTTTAGTTGAAAGATCAAAACATCCTGCTTTTATTCAGTTTTTTGGATCGAGATACTACACCTATAAGTTCGATGAGTGGGCCTTTAACGAGGATGGAGCAAGAGAGAAGTTGCTGGCCCACTTCCAAACAGCAAGTTTAAAAGGTTTTGGAATAGATAGCCTTCGGCTTGGTATTATTGCCGCAGGAGCATCGCTTTACTATCTTGAGGTAACACAGCACGGACAGGCAAAGCATCTCTCAACAATATCGCGTATTGATGAGGATAAGTACGTGTGGTTAGATAAGTTTACTGTTCGCAACCTCGAACTCTTCTTCACAATGAACGAGGGCGCTAAAACCCTTGTTGATGTTATTGACAGAACGGTTTCACCAATGGGAGGGAGGTTGATCAGAAAATGGGTGTCGCTTCCTCTAAAAGACATTAAACCCATAACCGAACGCCACGGCGTTGTTGAATGGTTTTTAAAGCATGCCGATTTTGCAAGTACGTTAAGTAGCGAAATTAGGGATATGGGCGATGTTGAAAGGGCAATTTCAAAAGCAGCAGTAGGACGAATCTCGCCTCGCGAGCTGGTTGGCTTAAAAAATGCCCTTAAAGCGCTAGTTCCAATTAAAGAGGTATGTAACAATTCCAATGAGCCCACCCTACAACGTATTGGCGAGCAGATTAATCTTTGTGCTCGAATTCGCGACAGAATAGAACGTGAGCTAAACCCCGAACCTCCAGCTCAAATTGGTAAAGGGGCTGTAATTGCCAAGGGTGTTAACTCAGAACTTGACGAGCTACGAGAAATCCTTTATTCAGGCAAAGAATACTTGCTGAAATTGCAACAACGTGAATCGGAAAGAACCGGAATACCTTCGTTAAAGGTTAGCTTCAACAATGTGTTTGGCTATTACATTGAGGTAAGAAATACGCATAAGGATAAAGTTCCGCAGGACTGGGTTAGAAAGCAAACATTAGTTTCAGCAGAAAGATATATTACCGAAGAGCTTAAAGAGTACGAAGCAAAAATACTTGGTGCCGAGGAAAAAATCTTTGTATTAGAGCAGAAACTTTTCGATCAGCTTGTTTTTAGCCTCTCAGAGTATGTGCAGTCAATACAGCTTAATGCAAACCTAGTTGCGCAGCTCGACTGTCTTCTCTCGTTTGCAGCTAGCGCAGCAGAGTCGAGTTACTGTAAACCAACCGTTAACGATACTGATTCAATATCCATAAAGCAGGGGCGACACCCCGTTATCGAGAAAATGTTGCCCATTGGCGAGGAGTATGTTGCCAACGATATAGAGCTAAATAACGATAATCAGCAGATTATTATCATAACTGGCCCTAACATGTCGGGTAAGTCGGCTTTGCTCCGGCAAACAGCCCTTATTGTGCTACTGGCACAGATAGGCTCATACGTTCCTGCAAAGAGTGCCAGTATAGGTGTGGTTGATAAGATTTTTACGAGGGTAGGGGCTTCTGATAATATTTCGCAAGGCGAATCAACATTTATGGTTGAAATGCATGAAGCGGCCAGTATCCTTAATAATATTTCCGATAGGAGTTTGGTGCTGCTCGATGAGATTGGGCGAGGAACATCGACTTACGATGGTATCTCCATTGCTTGGGCAATGACAGAGTATATCCATGAGAATCCCCAAGGGAAAGCAAAAACCTTGTTCGCCACTCACTATCATGAGCTGAACGAAATGGAAGGCCAATTCTCAAGGATTAAAAATTATAATGTGTCAATTAAGGAATTGGATAATAAAGTAATATTCCTTAGGAAGCTTGTGCCGGGAGGGAGTGCGCATAGCTTCGGTATCCATGTAGCTCGAATGGCGGGTATGCCACCGAGTGTTGTAAAGAGAGCGAACGAAATTCTGGAGGAATTAGAAAATAGTCCTCAACAAGGGCAGCAAAATATTGCAGCCCGACCCGGAGGCGATTTGGCACAGAGTAGGGAAGGATATCAGCTAAGCATTTTTCAGCTTGATGATCCTGTTCTCAAGCAAATTCGCGATCAGCTTATTGCCCTTGACATAAACAACCTCACCCCAGTTGATGCCCTAAACAAGCTAAACGATATAAAACGCCTTGCAGGCGTAAAGGATAAAAAGTAGGATTTGGTGGTTGTTAACGGTTGGGGGTACGTTGCGTGCCCTGTCGGTTCAGGGCGATTTCCGTATCCACCCGATAAAATTACATTGAAACGGGATAATTTCCTAATCGACCAGCCCTGGGGCATGCGATGTACCCTTTGTTACCTGCTGGC
>CAZGQZ010000082.1:0-10225 GCA_964527985.1 uncultured Rikenellaceae bacterium
TTGGAGTTTCAACCTGCAGATCTATTTTTTAAATAGTCGTTTTAGCCAAATTGTTGAGATTAGACGAACTGGCGAAAAGGTTATACAGGACAGAACAATTTACGAAGATGCTCATATTTTTGCGCCAAACCTGCATGACATGGGGCTTATGTCAACACGTGATTTCAACAACTATTTGAGTCTGTTTAACCTTATGTGTTCGCTAATACAGCCTCCCGACTTGCTTATTTATTTGAGGGCCAACGTGCCAACCTTGGTAAGCCAAATTCAGAAACGTGGGCGCGATTACGAAAAGAGCATCAGAATTGACTACCTACAGCGCCTTAACGAGCGTTACGAAGCTTGGATTAATAGCTATAAGTTTGGCAAATTGCTAATTGTTGAGGTGGACAACCTAAACTTTTCCGAAAAACCAGCCGATTTAAGGTCGATTATTACACGAATTGATGCTTTGATACATGGATTATTTTAGCAGGTAACCGAGTTGTCAATCTTATTGAATAATATAAACAATCAACTACAAATGAAGTTTTTCCTAAAGAAGTCGATTCCGCATGTAGTAGCTATTATATCGTTTTTGGTAGCAAGTTACATCTACTTTTTTCCTTTGCTTCAGGATAAGGGAGTTGCTCAACACGATATTGAACAGTTTAGAGGGTCGGCAAAAGAGATTATTGACCACAGAGCCGAATTTGATGAGGAGCCTCTTTGGACAAACTCCATGTTTGGTGGCATGCCGGCTTATTTAATATCAACAGTTTACAAGGGCAACTTACTTAAAAAAGCAGATAAAATTTTGCAGCTGGCAAAGCAACCTGCTGGCTTTATCTTTTTTTCACTTGTGGGCTTTTATATTTTATTGTTGGTTCTTGGGGTTAATCCGTGGTTGAGTATTGTAGGGGCGTTTGCCTACGGCTTATCTTCATACTTTTTTATTGTAATTGCTGCTGGCCATAATGCAAAAATTCATGCCATTAGCTATGTAGCACCAATGATAGCGGGTTTGTTTCTAGCCTTTCGAGGAAAGTATTTGGGAGGTTTTGTGCTGTTTGCTCTTTTCTTTGGGCTAAACTTAAGCGCAGGTCATGTTCAAATAACCTATTACGCTGGGTTTGTTATGCTTGCCATTGGCGTTGCTTTTCTTGTAAAATCTATAAAAGATAAAACAATAGTACAGTTCTCAAAAGCCGTTGCTGTGCTTGCGTTGGCTGCCGTACTTGCAGTAGGAGCAAACTTTTCTCGCTTATATTTTACGTGGGAATCGGGGAAATACTCCATTCGTGGAGCTAGCGAACTTACCACTGATGAGCACGATCGAACCTCGGGCCTTGATAAGGAATACGCAACTGCTTGGAGCTACGGGGTTGGCGAAACCTTTAACTTGCTAATTCCAAACCTTATGGGAGGTTCGTCGGTTGCCGATTTTGGAACCGATTCGCATACCTATAAATTCCTAAAACAGAATGGCATTCCTCCTTCACAAGCGAAGGATATTGTTAGCCAAATGCCAGCCTATTGGGGACCCCAGCCTATGACTTCAGGGCCTGTTTATATTGGTGCAATAGTAGTTTTCCTTTTTGTGCTAGCCATGTTTGTGCTTAGCGACAAGCTAAAGTGGTACCTTTTTGGGGTTACTTTACTTGCTATAATGCTTGCTTGGGGCAGAAATTTCATGTTTCTTACTGACATCTTTTTAGATTACTTCCCAGGTTACAATAAGTTCCGAACCGTATCAATGATTCTTTACGTTGCTGAGTTTACTATGCCACTCGTTGCATTTATGGGCCTAAGAGAAATTTTTAGTGGCAAAGTGACCAAAGAGCGTTTTTTGCAAGGGTTTAAATGGTCGGTTGGCATAGTTGCTGGGCTTTGCTTGTTCTTCTTGCTTTTGGGTGGTTCCTTGTTTACTTTTGAGGCAAGTATCGATAGCCAGTACATTGCTTCGGGCTATCCTGCTGAAATGTTCGATACAATTCGTTTAGATAGGCTTGATTTGATGCGAGCCGATGCATTTCGATCCCTAGCTTTTGTGCTTTTAGGGGCAGGCGCAGTTCTTCTTTTTTACCTTAAAAAGCTTAAGCCAGTTTACTTTATTGCTCTTTTAGCTGCTCTTGTTATTACCGATATGTGGCCAGTAAACAAGCGTTACCTAAACGATGATAATTTTGTTCCTCAAAAGCAGGTTGATAAGCCATTTGTTGCATCGAATGCCGATAGGCAAATTTTGGCCGATACTACAACTTACTTCAGGGTTTATAATCGGACGGTAAGCACTTTTAACGATGCAAGTACTTCGTATTTCCATATGTCAATTGGCGGATACCATGGTGCTAAGCTAAAGCGCTATCAGGAGCTAATTGATTATCATATTGGGCGCAATAATTCCGCAGTTTTAAACATGCTTAATACCCGTTACGTAATCGATAGGGGCGAACAGGGCCCAGTTGCAAGGTTTAACCCTGGTGCATTAGGCAATGCATGGTTTGTTAGTTCGGTAAAACTCGCCAACAATGCCGATGAAGAAATTGAAATGCTTAACGATTTTAATCCACGTGAAACAGCAATAGTTAGCAGTAATTTTACTGAAGGCATTAATAATTACAATGTTCCGCCTACTGAGGGTGATACAATATTCTTGACTGATTACCGAGCAAATAGGCTTGTTTACAAGTACAATCTTTCCGAACCTCGCTTGGCAGTTTTTTCCGATATATACTACCCCAAAGGATGGGTATCGAAGGTTAATGGCGAAGAGGTTGAGCACATAAGGGCAAACTACGTGCTCAGAGCAATGCTTTTACCCGCTGGTAGCAACGAAGTTGTGTTTGAGTTTAAGCCGAAGATGTATACGGCTGGATATAGTATCGACCTTATTTCGTCGTTGTTAATTTTACTTGCTTTTGCCGGATGGGCTGCTTGGGAGGTATACAGTAATTGGAAAAGCGAGAATTAAATTTCAGCTACTTGTAGCTGTTTGATTTTGATATGCTAACTTTGCAAACACTATGAAGCTCGAAAAGAGAAGTACAAAATGGAGGCTGCGAAGCTCTTACCTTTCATCGGTAATTAGCAACTCATTGGTATTGTTCATGCTTGGCATTCTTATGCTTTTAGTTTTCAATGCAAAAAGGTTGTCCGATTTTGTAAAAGAGAATATCGGTTTCTCCGTTATTTTGCATGATGATGTTAGAGATGTTGATGCTAATTTTTTGCGAAAAACCCTCGATGCTTCACCCTATGTTAGGCTAACCGAGTTTGTAAGTAAAGATCAAGCAGCAAGAGAATTGCAAGAGGAACTTGGAGAGGATTTTATTGGTTTCTTGGGTTATAACCCACTTTCGTCGTCAATAGAGGTTAGGTTAAACGCTGAGTATGCAAACCCTGATAGCATTCGGCTTATTGAAGATGAACTAATGGCGCTAAGGCCTGTTAAGGAGGTGTTTTACCAAAAATCGCTTGTTAATCTTGTTAACGAAAATGTTCGGAAGATAAGCGCTATAATATTGTTGTTCGGACTATTACTGTTTTTTATTGCAATTGTTCTAATAAACAATACCATTAGGCTTTCGGTTTACTCTAAAAGGTTTATAATTAACACAATGAAACTTGTTGGAGCTACGTGGGGTTTTATTCGCCGTCCTTTTATACTAAAAGGTATGGTGCATGGATTCTATGCTTCAATGCTTGCTGTTGCAATGCTTTCGGGTGTAATCTATTTAATTCAATACGAGTTTTACGAGGTTATTAATTTTGGGCAGGTTGAACTTTTAGCAATAATATTTGGGCTAGTTATAGTTGCTGGCCTTATAATCAATCTTCTTTCAACTTTTTTTGCCGTAAGCAAGTATCTTAAGTTAAAAGTTGACGATTTATACTACTAGTAAAAGGACAAATATGACAAAGAAGAATCAGGATCAGTCAGAGAAAGAACTTCACGGATTATTCCCTCTTGGAAAAGAGAACTATAAGCTCATGCTTATTGGGCTATTAATTATTGTTGTTGGTTTTATCCTAATGATTGGAGGTGGCTCCGATAACCCGAATGAGTTTAACGAGGAAATTTTCAGCTTTAGGCGTATAACCCTTGCCCCATTAATGGTGTTATTCGGGTTTATTTTTCAGATATACGCCATTATGAAAAAGCCCAAAACCAACAGCTAGAAACTATCATGGATATAATTCAGGCGTTAATCCTTGGAATAATCCAGGGTTTAACTGAGTTTTTGCCCGTTAGCAGTTCTGGCCATCTCGAAATTGCCAAGGTTATTCTTGGGGTTGAGGTTCAAGAAACTCTCTCATTTTCAATTGCAGTGCATGGTGCTACTGTTCTGAGCACTATTGTGGTTTTTCGAAAGGAAATTGCAAGTCTGCTTGCTGGTTTTTTTCAGTTTAAGTGGAACAATGAAACACAGTTCATAGCCAAAATTTTGGTTTCAATGATTCCTGTTGCCATTGTAGGCGTTTTTTTTAATGATTATATAGAATCGTTGTTTACCGGAAACCTTTTATTGGTTGGTGCTATGCTGCTAATTACCGCACTTTTACTTTGGCTTTCGTCAGTGATTAAACACAGGGAAATCAGACCAATTGGGTATTTAGATGCTTTTCTTATAGGTATTGCTCAGGCTTTTGCGGTTCTTCCAGGTATATCGCGATCGGGGGCAACTATTGCAACAGGTTTAATGCTTGGTAAAAAAAGACCTGAAGTGGCAAGTTTTTCATTCTTAATGGTGCTTGTTCCTATTATTGGGGCAAATGCTCTCGACCTAATTAAGAAAACATCAAACGAAATGGTAGTTGATATTTTACCCATTGCTGTTGGATTTGTTGCTGCTTTTATAGTTGGCTATTTAGCGTGCAGCTGGATGGTTAACCTAATTAAGAAGGGAAAGCTAATTTGGTTCGCTTTATATTGTTCGGTAGTGGGGTTAATATCAATTGTAGCTAGTTTTATTTAAACCATTCCAATGGAAAATTCATTTAACAGCAATACCGATTGGCGCGAAGGAGTTGTTTTACTTTTCGATAAGCCTTTGGAGTGGACTTCGTTTAACCTGGTGAGCAAAGTGCGATCCTTGCTATACCATAGGCTTGGCTATAAAAAAATTAAGGTTGGGCATGCCGGAACACTCGATCCCTTAGCAACAGGGCTGCTTGTAGTTTGTGTTGGGCGTGCAACCAAAAAAGTTAACCAGATACAGGAGTTAGAAAAAGAATATATTGCCGAAATAAGGATTGGGGCAACTACACCCTCATTCGATTTAGAGACGGAAATTGATAAAGAATACCCCACTGAGCACATAGATGAGAAAATGGTGAAAGATGCACTAGGCAACTTTTTAGGAAACCAAATGCAAATACCGCCATTATTCTCAGCAAAAAGTGTTGATGGAGGAAGGGCATACAAGCTAGCTCGCCGAGGAGTTGATATGCAACTCGAACCATCGCCAGTTGTAATTTATGAAATAGAATTGCTTAGTTATAACCTACCACAAATAACAATTAGGGTAAAATGTAGCAAGGGCACATATATTCGTGCTTTAGCACGCGATATTGGTTTAGCATTGAACTCAGGAGCCCATTTGGTAGGCCTCACACGTACAGCTATTGGTAGCATGCATGTTGAAAATGCAATGACTATAGCGAGTTTCGAGAAAATGATTGACAACCTGTAACAAAAGGCAATAAGCTCCGTATAAGGTGCACAGTGCCCGTTAAGCCTGTATTTCATTCAATTTTCCTAATTATCAGCACTGTTTCATTGGAGAATTAGCTAAAAATCGGTACCATTTTAATGTTTTATAGCTACCTTTGCAAACCAATTTTTTTTATCAATGAAATTATCTCAGTACAAGTACAACCTTCCACAGGATCTTATTGCTAAGTTTCCTTCCGAGAATAGGGATGAGTCGCGTTTAATGGTTGTTAACCGAAAAGACAAATCAATTGCACATCACACCTTTAAAGAGCTTATAAGCTTTTTCGATGATGGTGATGTGATGGTTTTTAACAACACCAAGGTATTCCCTGCAAGGCTTTATGGCAATAAGGAGAAAACAGGAGCAGAGATTGAAGTGTTTTTACTCAGAGAGCTAAATAAAGAGCAACGTCTTTGGGATGTTTTGGTTGATCCTGCGCGGAAAATCAGAATTGGCAACAAGCTTTATTTTGGTGAAGATGATGTTCTGGTTGCTGAGGTTATCGATAACACCACAAGTCGAGGTCGTACTTTACGATTCCTATTTGATGGCTCTTACGAAGAGTTTAAAGATACCCTTTACAGGCTTGGCGAAACACCTCTTCCAAAATTCCTTAAAAGAGATGTAGTTCCCGAAGATAAAGAGCGTTACCAAACAATTTTTGCTAAGCATGAGGGGGCTGTAGCCGCGCCTACCGCTGGGTTACACTTTAGCCGTGAGCTGTTAAAAAGGCTTGAGATTAAAGGAGTAAATTTTGCCGAAATAACACTGCATGTAGGGCTAGGTAATTTCCGTAGCGTTGATGTTGAAGACCTTACCAAGCATAAAATGGACTCGGAACAGATTAACATACCTGACGATGCCGTGCGAATTGTTAACTCAGCAAAGGATAACCGAGGTAAAGTGTGCGCTGTAGGAACTACAGTGCTTCGTACATTAGAGAGTTCCGTTTCTACAGAGGGATACCTAAAACCATTTTCGGGATGGACTAACAAGTTCATTTTCCCTCCTTACGAGTTTAGCGTTCCCGATGCAATGGTTACAAATTTTCATTTGCCTTACTCAACATTGCTAATGATGGTATCGGCATTTGCTGGATACGATCTGCTTTTCGATGCGTATAAGGTTGCAATCTCAGAGAAGTATCGATTTGGAACATATGGCGATGCAATGCTAATCTTATAAAAGAACCTTACATTTAAAATCAGAGGCTATCGTATTTCGATGGCCTTTTTGTTTATATGAATTGTAATGATGCTGATACAATAAGCAGAATCCAAAAGAATAGTTCAGTCCAGAATTTGTTCTTAGCAAATGTGAAAAAGTTAGCAATAATAAACGACGAGGGTAATGCAGCAATGTAAACAATTTCAATTGAGCTGAACGGAGAGAAAAAGGCAATTACTGCTGAAAAAAGAACAAGCCATATTAGTACGCTATAGTATTTACGGATATTGATTTTTTGGGTGGGGAGGTTTCCTAAAAGGAAGAAAACCGATAGAATCAGCAAAAGTCCTATAAAGGAGTAGAAAACAGAAAAAGGAACTCCGTAAAAAGTGCTGGTTTTAATTGGAGTGAGCGATTCAGAAATAATTGCAAACAGCATGTCGCTCGAATTATGCCAAACATAGTAGTAAACAAATGCGAAGAACCATGGGGCTATAAATCCAAAAAAGGCCGATAGCCACTGTCTGATACCAGTGCTGTTTAGTATAATTAGTGATATAAATACCGGGATAACAAATAGAGCCATTGGAAGGTAAATGAGCGAACCAATTCCTATGAAAAAATTAGCCCTAAAAAAGCTATCTAAGGAGTTTCGTTTCTCATAAGTTGAAAGTATGTATTCAATTGCAATAATTATAAAAAGAGAGGATATTACAGCAGGGTTTAAGCGTTGTAAGGGAGTGAAACTTGATGCAAGAACGATATAAAGCAAGGCCGGTAGATAGGTTCTGTACTTTATTAGAATATGCTTTGTGTTTATCTGAATTAGGTAAAGAGCAGAGATTAGGGTAAAAGTAAAACTAATGGCAATCTCAAGCATTAGGTTTCCCCTCGTTACAGTCTTTAATAAAGCATAAAGGGGCATCGAGTAATCATCAAAATAAAAAGTGGTGTTTGTAGGGTTGATGAAAGATTTTAGCCACAATAATACTGATAAAACAATAATTACAGCAATTACCGATGGGGCTGAACCTTTAAAGAATTTTAGCAGCATTTTTGCGAATTTATATCAAATCTTTACCAATGTCGATCCTATAGTATTTCCCTTTAAAATCAATGGTTTCTGCATTGCCGTAGGCAATGCTAAGGGCTTTTGCGATGTTGCTCTCAATGCCTACCGATGCTAAAACTCTTCCACCCGATGTGCTAAGCCTGCCATTTTGGTTGGTACATGTACCTGCGTGAAAAGTTATGGCATTGTCGCTATTATCAATCCCCGTTATTTCGAATCCTTTTGTATAGGAGCTAGGATATCCTCCAGAAACGAGAATTACAGCAGCAGCAGTACGATCGAAATATTCAATTTTTGCCTTGTGCAACTCTTGCTTTGCAGCTAGCTGGAATAGCTCAAGCAAATCAGTCTTAAGCCTTGGCATTACTACTTGGGTTTCGGGATCGCCCATGCGGGCGTTATATTCAATTACATAGGGTTCGCCATTTACATTCATTAACCCGGCAAAAATAAACCCTCGGTAGTCAATCCCTTCGCTAATTAGCCCTTTAATTGTGGGTTGTATAATTCTTTCTTCAACCTTTTGTCTAAACGTTGAGTTGAAGAATGGAACGGGCGATATTGCTCCCATTCCTCCAGTATTGGGTCCTGTGTCGCCCACGCCAACTCGTTTATAATCCTTAGCCTCGGGAAGAAGTACATAAGATTTGCCATCGGTTAGCGCAAAAACGGAAACCTCAATTCCGTGGAGAAATTCTTCAATTACTACTTTGCTCCCAGCTTCGCCAAAGGTTCCGTCGAAAAATGTATTAAGGCTTTCTTGGGCTTCGGTTAGCGATTGGCAAATAATAACCCCCTTGCCGGCAGCTAGTCCATCGGCCTTAAGAACGTAAGGAGGGTTTAATGTTGATAAAAACTGCTCAGCATCAGGCTTCTGATTGGCTTTAAAGCTTTTATAACGAGCAGTTGGAATACCATGCCGTAGCATAAAACCTTTTGAGAAATCTTTGCTTCCCTCGAGCATGGCACCCTTTTTTGTTGGGCCAATAACTGGTATGTTTTTTAGCTCATTATCTGATAGAAAAAAATCGTGAATACCATTCACCAGTGGATCTTCGGGACCAACAATAACCATCGTAATGTCAAAATCCTTTACTGCTTTTTTAATCTGCTGGAAGTTACTGAGAGAGACATTAAGATTTTCGCCTAGCTTTTGTGTTCCTGGATTACCCGGCGCAATGTAAAGTTTTTTTAGCAATGGGCTTTGGCTTATTTTCCAGGCTAGGGCATGCTCCCTGCCTCCTGATCCGAGTAGTAGGATATTCATATTTCAGCGTTGGTTATTTTGATGTAAAAATAGCCTATATGTTTGTATTCTCAAACACTTAGCCTTTCGGATTATTGCAAAAAAGGCCCCCATAATATGGAGGCCTTTAAGTATGTCAATTGTTTTTTGCTATTCTTTAATCATCTTATAAATTGCTGTTTTACCATTGTGCCCAACAAGGGTTACAATGTAAACGCCAGATTGTAGACTTTGAGTGCTTACCTCATTTTCACCATCTAAGGCAACGTCAATAACTTTCTGACCCGTAATATTTGAAATAACAACGCGTTTAACAACATCGGCGTTTACAATATTTAAATGGTTGCTAAATGGGTTTGGATAAGCGCTAACGTTAAGCAGCTGATTTGGATCAATACCAACACCAACCAGTTGAACAGGAACAGGAACATTGGCACCGTTTACCTCAAATCCACCGGAGTATAGCTGATAGTCGTTTGCTGTTACCTCAAATGTATAAGTGCCGTTAGGCAGATCAATTGTGGCTTCGCCACTTGCATTGGTAGTTATTACATCGTAACCTGTAACCGTAATATCGGCGTTTTCAACAGCAACCTGGCTGCTATTTGTTACAGTAAAAGTTACGGTGTAGGTTTCCAACGGAACCACTGTAATGGCTATTTCGTTGCTTAAGCCCAAACATCCTAATACGGTTACTTCGGCCGAGAAAGTTCCTTCTTGGTTTGCGGTATATGTATCTGATATAGCATCAACAATGGGCTCACCATTCAGCAGCCATTGGTACGAATCGGCAGTTTCGATATCAACGGTAAAGAGTACGCTAATGGTTTCGCCCTCGGTCCATTCAATTGGGTCGTCGGTACCAATTACTGGTGTGGGAATTGGATTAACAGTTATAACTGCTTCGTTTTCGCTAGTACAGCCAGCTGTATTCATGCCAATAACCCTAACAATCATGCCATCAGTTGGGCTCGGTATAGCCAAGGTGTTAAGCGTACTGAAATCGCCCTGGGAAACTTCGTCGATGAAGAACTGGTATTG
>CAZGQZ010000083.1:0-10192 GCA_964527985.1 uncultured Rikenellaceae bacterium
AGTGTGATCCCGACAGGATTCGAACCTGTGACCCACAGCTTAGAAGGCTGTTGCTCTATCCAACTGAGCTACGGGACCTTTTTTCTGCAATTGGGTTGCAAAAATATAAAAATCATTTCAAAATTACAGCTTTTACTTGCTTTTTTATTTGTAATCTGTAGCGAAGTACCCATATTTAATTAGGCAGTTAAAACAATTGCCCTGCGATTATCACAGGGCAATTATTGCTTTTAAGGTCAGTTCTGAAAATTTATAAGGGTCTTTCCACATCCTTATCGCCACGACCCGAAAGGTTGATTATTGCAAGGTCACCTTTATCTTTTAGCAGCTTTGCTGCAAGGGCAATTGCATGGCTCGATTCAATGGCAGGGATTATTCCTTCTAAATGCGAAAGCATTTTATAACCTTCAATTGCTTCGTTGTCTGTTACGGCAAAGTATTGTGCGCGGTTCGAATCTTTCATAAAGGCGTGCTGAGGGCTAATGCCAGGGTAGTCGAGTCCAGCAGCTATGGAATGCGATTCAACTGGATTCCCCTCTTCATTAACAAGACAGTATGAGTATGTGCCCTGAAATACCGCAGGTTTGCCCAACGAAAGTGTTGCTGCCGTATTTCCTGATGTGGCAGTTCCACCTCCTTCGGCACCGTAAATTGCTACTTCCATATCCTCTAAAAAGCCTGAGAATAGGCCAATGGCGTTTGAGCCTCCACCAATACATGCAATTATTGAGTTCGGAAGTCTACCCTCCTGCTGTAATATTTGGTTACGAGCCTCTTGCCCTATAACACTTTGAAAATACCCAACAATTTTTGGATAGGGGTGAGGTCCTACTTGCGATCCAAGCAGATAGTACGAGTTTGGGTGATCAATGTAGTATCCCAATGCAGCATCAACAGCATCTTTTAAGGTTTTAGTACCTAGATCGGTGGCAATAACTTCAGCACCAAGCAGTTTCATGCGTTTAACGTTTAATGCCTGACGCTCAACATCAATAGCTCCCATAAATACTTTGCAGGGTATACCCATAAGCGCTGCTGCGGTTGCAGTTGCAACTCCGTGCTGCCCTGCACCAGTTTCGGCAATAACTTCCTTAGCCCCCATGTTCTTAGCCAAAAGTATTTGACCAATGGTGTTGTTAATTTTGTGAGCGCCTGTGTGGTTTAGGTCTTCACGTTTTAGGTAGATTGTCGATCCGATATGCTCGCTAAGTCTTCGGGCATAGTACAATGGCGAAGGCCGGCCAACGTATGTTTTAAGGTAGTGTATAAATTCGCGTTGAAATGTTTCTTTTCGTACTTCGCTATCGAAAAAATCGGCAAGTTTCGCTAAGGGTTGTTCGAGAACTGGAGGGACGAATGCTCCGCCAAAATCACCGTATTTTCCGGTATAAGCAAGCATCGATTTTAAAGGGTGTACATTTATTATTTGTTGTTGTGTTGCAGTAATTGTTGTCATAATATCTGATTTTAAATGATTTGAAATGGAGTTAATAGCTAGTTGTGCATATTATAGTAATGCACAAGCTCGTACGTAACGAGCATGAATATTTAGGGCGGGGAGGCCCCGCCAACGCCATGTCCAAACCAGTATCAGATAGAATTCTTTCAATGTTTTGCCAAATTAGAAAATAAAAAAGGCCGTAGGGGTTTCCTACGGCCAAAATTGCTACAATGGTAACAACTCAGTTTAGTGTCCCCGGGTTTGAGAGTTTAAACTGTGCCACCACCAAGAAATATTTTGTGAGATAATCATATTTTACTTTTTTTCCTGTCTGCAAATAAATGGAGTTTTCTGTTAAAATCAAATAAAATTGCCAAAAAATTATTCCATGATATTTTTTCTGCCTGGAAATGAATACGATAGAATTATGAAAATAATTAATGAGGCTAAAATGCCAAATATATTTGGATCGAGGTTAAAAGGTAAATCTACTGCCATTATCGTTAATACTAATGTTGTTGCTCCACCAACAAGCATTGCCCAGAATGCTCCAATAGTACTACTTTTTCGCCAAAAGAATGCTCCGATAACAGGTACAAACAGTCCGCTAACCATAAAGGCGTATGAATAAAGCATTAGCTCAAGCACATTTTCCATTTGCCAAGCTAAAATAAGAGCAAGTACACCAATGGCAAGCGTTATTAGCTGAGATAAACGGAGCGTGGATTTTTGCCCTTCGGGCAATTTAAATAGTTTTCGGAGTATATCGGTTTGCACATTTCCCGATGCGGCCATTAAGCAGCTATCGGCGGTTGACATTATTGCTGAGAAATAAGCCGACATCATTAGCCCCATTAATCCAACAGGAAGTATCGTTCTGAGCAGTAACGGCAAGCCCATTTCAGCGTCTAATTCAACGCTAGGGCCAAATCCCATGTAATTAAACATGCCATTCTCGTAGCCAACTCGGGCAAATAGCCCAAGTATCACGCCCATAAAGGCCATAAATGGCCACTCAAAAATTCCGGCTATGTACCAAGCCTTTTGTGCCTCTTTGGCTGTTCGGGTTGAGTAAATTCGTTGGTATAGGGTCATTCCTACAAACCAAATAGGGATAATTGTAATAGCCCAATTAACCAATGTTTGCCATTCAATATTATTCAGCGCTAAAAAATCGTGCGACAGGGTTTCTTTAATTGCAGTTAAACCTCCAACTGAGTTGTAGCCTAAAGGAATACCTATAAGTATTAACCCCGCCATTAGCACTATCCACTGAAAGGTGTCGGTATAAATAACGGCTTTTAATCCGCCCATAACTGTGTAACCTACGGCAATTACCCCCATTATTATTAGGGCAGTATGCATGTCGAGATTTTGAAAGGAAGCTGAAGCCAGCTTAGCACCTGCTAAAATTTGCGAACTCGTAAAGCCAATATAACCAATTGCCGATATTATTCCGGCCATAAGAGCAACCTTAGGACTATAGAAATGCTCAAAAAGCTGTGGGAAAGTGAACAGCTTTAGCCTTGTTGCAATTTTACTCGCTTTGGGAATAAGCAAAACAGCGCTTAGCCAAGCTCCAATCAATCCAGTAAAGAGCATCCACGAACCCGATAAACCCATTATAAAACCTAATCCGCCAAGGCCTATTGAGAATCCTCCGCCAACATCGGTAGCAACTACCGAAAGCCCAACGTGAAAGCTGCTCATGGTTCGGCCACCTACATAGTAATCTTCAGCATCTTTATTTCTTTTTAAAAAGTAAAACCCAATACCAAGGACAAAGGCCATATAAAGAATGAATATTATTAGGTCGATGTAGTGCATGATAAAATAGTTTTTGCTGCTAGATACTTAATTTACAGCAGGGTGAATAAATTGTGTGGACAGACAGATTTGCACAGTTCAAAGCCCGGTTCACAAATCTAATGAATCGCAGGTAACTTATCAAATTCAAGAAGAACTTTTGAGCATAGAGAGAATCTGTTATGTGTGAATTAAACTCATTTATTTTCTTGACTTACATCTCAATTTTTTGTACTTTACCTGTGAACCTTTTAAAGCCAAAAGCTATGGACGAAAAATTGGTAGTAATTGCAAATGATTCATATACTAGTGCATTAGTTCTTCAGAGTTTTCTGGAATCTAATGGGGTAAAGTGCTACTTAAAGAACATTAATTTGGTGCAGCCAAATGTTTCCGATAATGTAAAAGTTCAAATTAGCGAAAAGGATGCAGAGAAGGCCATCAAGTTACTTTCGGCATATCGTAAACCCGAAAAAGGTGATTCGCAACCACGCAAAATTTTGGTTCCTGTTGATTTTTCGGTTCATTCGAAAAATGCAGCTTTTTTCGCATTAAGGTTAGCGCATGTTTACAAGGCTGAGGTTAAGCTCCTAAATGTATTTAACTCTCCGGTTGTAGATATGATTCCTTTTACCGATGCGGCAAGCATACAAATTGATATCGATATTAGCTATTCGATACTTCAGAAGAATGCCCGTGAGCATTTAATGAAACTATTTAAAGAGCTAAGGAAGTATGCTGATGATAATGGAATGAAAGACCTTAAAATTGGCTATGCGCTTCGCGAAGGTTTTGCTAGCTATGGCATTATCGATATGTGCAAGAGGTACAACCCAGGAATGCTCATAATGGGTACAAAAGGCGAAGGGTTTCGTAGCACAGAGTTAGTCGGCAGCGTTGCTGCTGAAGTAGTTAGAGAGGCAAAAGTGCCATTACTCGTAATACCTGAAAATGCTAAGCTAAAAGATATTAGTGAGGTTAAAAACGTGCTTTACGCAACTCGATTCGACGATAACGACTATTCTGCTATTCGTAAGCTGCTAACAATCCTCTCGGGGTTTAACCTTAACGTTGTTTGTGCCAATGTTTGCGATAACCCTGAAAATCCTGTAGTAAAGGCCAGTATGGTTGCGCTTGAAGATTACACAAAAAGAGTAGTTAAAAAAGCAAAAGTTGATTTTGATCTTATTAAAGGAAAAAATGCAGCCGAGGCATTTAAGGGTTATATAACAGGCAAAAATATTGATTTGTTAGCTTTAACGATGCATAAAAGAGGATTGCTCGAACGGCTTTTTAACCCTTCGCTTACGCGAAAAATGCTATCCGATGCAGATATCCCGTTGCTCATATTTCCCGAATAGCAAATGTTGAATTAGGGTTTGCCAGGAAAATTATTAACCGTTTTAACCTCAATGTCAGGAAACGATTCAACCACTTGCACAGTAAAATCAGGAAAGTTTTCAACTATTTGCCATTCGCCACATTCATCGGGGAAGTTATCAACGAATTTTACCTTAATGTCTGGAAAATTATCAACGAATTTAATTTTAATATCGGGGAACGAGGTTACAAATTTGACTTTACCATAAAGTTTAATACCGTTGAACTCGCAAGCGGGGTAGGTTACCTTGTCGTCGCCAGTTGAAAAGGGAAGAAGCGTAATTAAACATGTTAATAAAAGCCGAAAAACCATAACTTGCTTTTTGCTGCAAGGTATGGTTTTTCAATAAAATTGTCAAGCGTTAGCCTATTGCATGTTGTGAAATACGTTCGTAACGTCGTCGTCCTCTTCTAATCGTTCCAGGAGTTTTTCCACATCGGTTTTCTCCTCTTCGGAGAGTTCCTTCGTATCATTGGGTATTCGCTCAAAGCTAAAGGTTTTAATTTCAAACCCGTTATCTTCTAAATACTTCTGAATAGGACCAAACCCGGTAAATTCAGCATATATCATAATAGTATCGTCATCCTCAAAAACTTCTTCGGCACCAAAATCAATTAGTTCAAGTTCAAGTTCTTCCAAATCAATGCCCTCTTTTGCCTCTACCTGAAACGAGCATTTACGATCGAACAGATAATCGAGCATGCCTGTTGTACCCAACGATCCGTTATACTTAGTGAAGTAGCTACGAACGTTGGCAACCGTACGGGTTGGGTTATCGGTTGCTGTTTCAACAACTATAGCAATTCCGTGAGGACCTTTCCCTTCGTAAACAAGTTCCTTGTAGTCTTTGGTATCCTTATCGGTAGCTTTTTTTATTGCTCTCTCAACGTTATCCTTTGGCATATTTTCCGATTTGGCATTCTGAATGGCCAATCGTAACCTTGGGTTTGTATTAGGATCGGGACCACCTGCTTTTGCGGCTAACGTTATTTCGCGACCAATACGAGTAAATACTCGAGCCATGTTGCCCCAGCGCTTTAGCTTGCGAGCTTTCCGGTATTCAAATGCTCTTCCCATTTTTCTTGTTTATTTATTTGGATGCGCAAAAGTATTAAACTATAGCTAATGGAAAGAAATTTTCTGAAATTTTTTTCTGAAATAATGAAAGCTATATTAAACCGACACCTAAGGCAATGGAAATAATAATAAGCATAACGGCAACAAGGTTCTGAATGAACTTAAGCGTTATCTTTTTAAGCAATTTTTTTCCAACGTAGGCTCCCGCAATTGCAGCAAGCGTTGCCGATAAAACAAGAGGTATATTTGCTGTTAAATTCGACTCGGTAAATCGCGAAGCGTATACGGCCAAGCGTGTAAAGTCAACCAACGAGGCAATTACAACTCCTGTTGCAATATACCCCTCTTTAGTTAACCCGCTTTTTAGCAAAAACGCACTACGTATTGCTCCTTGTATACCCGCTAACCCGCCAAAAAATCCGCTTAAAAACCCTCCTAATGGCAATTTGTTTTTGCTAAATTGAATCTTTTGAAACGACGGTAGTATCTCCAACACCGAAAAGAAAAGGAGTAGGATAGCGATTACAAGATTAATCGGCGTAATGCTGTAGCTATTTCCCCATAGGTTGTAGGTTGTAATTACAGGTAAGTCAGTAAGTTTAACAAGTAACCAAGCACCTAAAAATGATGCGAGTATGGCAGGAATACCAAAGCGTAAAAGAACCGATTTGTTGGCTAGTTTACCCACTAGCGTAATCTTAAACATGTTATTGGTAAAATGAACAATTCCTGTGAGCGCAATGGCTATATCGATAGGGAAAAATAAAATAAATACAGGAGTAAGTATTGTACCCAATCCAAACCCAGAGAAAAAAGTAAGTATTGCTGTAAAAAATGCAGCAATTGTGATAACTATAATTTCCATTCTTTTTTTAGTTTTTAAACACACAACTAGCCTTATAGTTTATAGCTAAATGTTATCAAATTGTTAACGTTTAAAAACAGCTAGAATGTTTTTATTTTTTTTTTTGATAAAAAGTATTGTATTTAAAAAAATGTATATACATTTGTATTATACAAGATGATCAATACATATTGTTTTAAACTATTTAAACACATGTATTTTAACCTATTTGTATTATAACAACGCATTAAACCATGGATAATACTAGACTACTAACCGATTTACTAGTTGCGTGGGAGGAGACCTATAAAAAAGGGCAGCTCACGCTTTGGATATTTCTTGCCCTAAAGGATAACAAGAAGTATGTTGATGAAATTAAGATTTTTGTTGAAGAGGAGTCGAATCACACTATGAGCTGCGAAGAGCAGAGCCTGTACCGAAACTTACGCAAATTCCAGCATCTAGGGGTAGTCGATTTCGAAACGCGCAAAGGGAATAAAGGTCCTGAGCGTAAGTACTACTTTTTAACCGAATTGGGTCACTCGTTGCTCAACGAGTTTGTAAAACGCAACATTGCCCTTTTCTTTAATAATCGAATAAAACAACTACTAAATTTGGAGGAATAAAAATGAAAATTACCGCTAATCAGCTTCGTTTTGCAGCAGTACTTCTTGCTTTAACCATCGTTTTTCGTTTTGGCTTAAGCCGTTTGCTCGATATGCAATATTTTACCTTAGTATGGGTTGTTGCATCGGTTTATGCAATTGCAGCTTTTTTGACTGGATGGTATTTCGGACGAAAAGACCACGAATCGCTTCCAATTTACGACATAGGCTTTCGCTTTCACCTTACTACCTACATCATTTGTAATGTTTATGGTGAGGTATGGTACTTACTGGGTTTTCAGTCGCGATACGAAGATATTTTAGTTGTTCACCTTACTGCACTTTACTGGGGAGTGTTTCTACTTTTGCATTTTATCGTATTTATAGCTACGCGTAAAAATGCAATTAAAGGAATTAGCAAAACAGAAATTTTTGAATAGATAGACTTTGTTACACTTGGTTTTTCCCAAACACCTAATATCGTTTTTGTGAGCCTGCCTGTCATTAAGGCGGGTTCGCAAGGACGAAAGTATACTTTTGATATTTTCCCTCCCTGTTTGTTATTTCCCTTTGGTTACCTCGCATTTCTAATCTCGAGATATTGTTTTCCAATAGCTATCTGTAAATTGTCAATTTTCATATAACATACCTTTACTATTTTTAACATTTCTTAACGCTGTATCGCCCATTAATTCTGCATATTTGTGCATTATTTTAGTGCACAAATTTCAATTTTTAACAGAATAACTTTGAAAGAAATGAGCGATACTTCATCAGTAAACATTAAGGAGCTAAACGAACGCATTAGGCAAGAGAGTTCGTTTGTTGATATTATTTCCATGGAGATGGATAAGGTTATTGTTGGACAAAAGCATCTGGTTGAATCGTTGCTTATCGGTTTATTGGCCGATGGACACATCCTGCTCGAGGGTGTGCCTGGGCTTGCTAAAACTCTTGCCATTAATACTTTGGCCAATACCATTGATGCTGGCTTTGCTCGTATTCAGTTCACTCCCGATTTGCTCCCTGCCGACCTTGTAGGTACAATGGTTTACAGCCAAAAAAAGGAAGAGTTTCATGTTAAAAAAGGACCTGTATTCACCAACTTTGTGCTTGCCGACGAGATTAACCGAGCCCCAGCTAAAGTGCAAAGTGCTTTGCTCGAAGCAATGCAAGAAAGGCAGGTAACCATTGGTGATGAAACGTTTACGCTTCCTATTCCGTTTTTGGTTATGGCTACTCAAAACCCCATTGAGCAAGAGGGTACATACCCGCTTCCCGAAGCTCAGGTTGATAGGTTTATGCTTAAGGTAAAAATCACCTACCCAAAAGTTGAGGAGGAAAAATTGATTGTTAGGCAGAATGTGGCCTCATCGTTTCCAAAAGCGAGCAAAGTGCTTAAACCCGAAGATATTACAAAGGCTCGAGAGGTTGTTCGCGATGTATATATGGATGAGAAAATTGAGAAGTACATCGTTGATATAGTTTTCGCTACTCGCTTTCCGAAGGATTATGGGTTGGAGAAATTTGAGAATATGATTGCATACGGAGGTTCGCCTAGGGCCAGTATAAACCTTTCGTTGGCTGCAAAAGCATATGCTTTTATTAAGCGCAGAGGTTACGTTATCCCCGAGGATGTTCGTTTCGTTTGTCACGACGTACTTCGACACAGAATTGGCCTTACATACGAGGCTGAGGCTGAGAATATTACTAGCGAAGATATAATTACCGAAATTCTTAATACCATTGAAGTACCATAGCCTATGCTTAAGCGTGTACTCATTCATAGTAGTCTTTTAATGGCATTTACAATGCTATTCCTTTTTGGCCAAGGCCAAAATTTTATTGGGCTGCACAAAGATGAGATTAAAACACGTGTAGAGCATGAACTTTCAGGTTTTGTATTTGCCAAGGAGATTTTTAATTACGATAGGAGTTTTATAAAGTTTGAGAACACATTCGAAGAGCAAACGTTACTGTTTATGCTTAATGCCGAAGGTTATTGTACCTCGATTTCGCGAATGTACAATACCTGGATGTTCAACAAGATAAAGCAGGAGCTCATTGAGAAGTATGGTAAGGATAAAAACCAAAAGTGGGCTTATAAAAAGGATGGTAAAAAGTACGAAATTGAATTGGTTAAAGGAGAGTGGTTTGTAACTGTAATTACTCGAAATAAAAAGGATTAACCAGTTTCTGTTACAATAATAATTTACAGTGGAAGCGTCAGAATTACTTAAACGAGTTCGAAAGATTGAGATTAAAACCCGGGGGTTATCTCGCCATATTTTTGCGGGACAATACCACAGTGCGTTTAAGGGAAGAGGAATGGCCTTTAGCGAAGTACGCGAATATCAATACGGCGACGATATAAGGAATATTGATTGGAACGTAACCGCGCGTTTTAATCAACCATACGTAAAGGTATTTGAAGAAGAGCGTGAGCTTACCGTTATGCTTTTAATTGATGTTAGCGGTTCGAGGCTATTCGGTTCTACAAACCTCTTGAAAAAAAATCTTGCAACGGAAATTGCTGCTGTTCTTGCTTTTTCGGCAATTCAGAATAACGATAAAATTGGTGTTATCTTTTTTAGCGATAGAGTCGAGAAGTTTATTCCTCCAAAAAAGGGTCGTACACATATATTGCACATAATTCGCGAGCTAATAAACTTTTCACCAACTAGCAAGGGAACCAATATATCCGAGGCTTTACGTTACCTCACCAATGCGCTTAAAAAGCGCTGTACAGCATTTCTTATTAGCGATTTTATGGATTTTGAGGGCGATACCCCAACCCCCCAGTTTACCAACGCTCTAACTATTGCCAGCAATAAGCACGATATGGTTGGTGTTAGGGTTTACGATAGGCGCGAGGCTACAATGCCCTCTGTTGGCTTGCTCAAGCTAAAGGATGCCGAATCGGGGCAGTACAAGTGGGTTGATACTTCGAGTCGTGAAGTTCGAAATGCCTATGCTCGCTGGTGGGCTGAGTCGGAATTGGCGCTAAAGCAAACCCTTTCGCGCTGCAAGGTCGATTC
>CAZGQZ010000084.1:0-10178 GCA_964527985.1 uncultured Rikenellaceae bacterium
TGCAGCAATGCGCATAATTTTCTCAAGCTCTTCATAGTCAATCCCAATATTTTGTCGATATGCTAAGTAAGTTTTAAAAGATTTTATACCATATTCCTTTACGCAAATCTCCATTTGCCTCTCCATATCGGGGAGCCAACCGCTGATACCCATGTGAAAACTGATACCAACAGAGCAATCCTTTGCCTCATTCTGCCTTTCGATTAGGGCTTCGGCAAGGGCTTGTCCGCGGCGAGGTGTAACAAAATCGATTAGTTGAGTAACTCCGCCAGCCAAGGCAGCAAGGCTGCCTGTTTTAAAATCGTCGGCAGAGGGACCAGCAGGTGTTGGCAAGGCCAAATGCACATGCGGATCGATTCCCCCTGGAAGAACCAACATGCCTTTGGCATCAATAACCTCAACATCATTTCTACCCGAAAGTGAACCAGTGCTTTCAACTGATAAAATCTTACCATTACCAATTGAAATATCGGCATCGAAACTCCTGTCGGGGTTAATTATGTGAGCATTGCGGATGAGTAGGTTCATTTTTGGGTGATTGGGTGACCTGTCTCGTAAACCGCTAGGTTGACGAGATTGATTGATAAAAAAACCTTATTTCAAATTTCTCAAACCTTAGTAAAACTAGTTTAAATAAACGAGAACAACCTTATTACCTTATTTTTAGGGCTTAATTGTTTTCTGATAGTATTGAATAAACTCATCGTATTCCTCTTGAAAAGTTTTCTTCTTATGATGTTCTGGTTGATTTAGAATATACTTGCAAACACTATCAATATCACCCTTTGAAACAGAGAAAGCAGAAGCAGATTGTTGCCAGCTAAAAACATGGGGGCATAACTTGTTGTCATTAATAAACTTTGACGAACTATTTGCTACTATTGTTGCAATAGTTTCTTCTGAAATAGATGGTGAACGGGATATTAGAAAATGAACATGTTCTGGATTGGCATAAATGGAGTATAGTTTACAATCATTGTTATTTACAATTCCAGTGATATACTTTTCGATTCGTTCTCTATGCTCTACTTTAATTAAAGGCTGTCTGTGTAGAGTTATAAAGACAAAATGTGTGTATAAGTTGTTATATTCTATTTTCATAACCTAAGATCAAAATAATAAATAAGGTAATAAGGTTTTTAAAAAATATGCAATCTTTTTTTTACTAAGGTTAATAGAAAAAAATAAGGTCTTTTAAAACATATAATCTGCTATACTAAGGTTAATAGAGAGAAATAAGGTCTTTTATTCAAATAAAAAATTTAAAACTAAGTAATTACAATTTCTTCCACAACCGTTTTGCCTGCAATTGCGATTCGGCAAGGATTTCCTCTTCGTTTAGCGATGTGTGTTTCCTATCTTTTAGTATGAGTTTGCCTTGCGAAACTAAATGCCTAACATGACCAGATGACATTCCGTAAAAAAGGTGACCTAGAAAATTATCCTTATCAATTGGTGTTGGGGTGTCGTAGTCTAAGATCATGAGGTTGTTCTCCCCATCGCCTTTAAAATTATTCATTTTCAGGTAATGATGAACAGACCTTAACCTATCATAAACCATTTGAGGATTAAGAGACTCGTTATTCATTCCTGTAAACCAAGCAGTTTGAGCCGATTTAAACATATCGCTGTGCATACCATCGGTCCCGAGCATAATGTTTTGTCCAAGTCCATCGCCCTTGAAAACCCCTACCCTGTTATTCAGGTTGCTGTCGTAATTTACGGCTATATAAGTATTAGTATCGTTGAGGATTTGGCGCTCAGTTGCATCGAGATGAAGTCCATGAACAAAAATATTGGCATTCAGCTCCAAAAAGCCCATATCGGCATATCTATTTACCACTCGTTTACCATACCTTTTTAAGCAATACTCCTGATCTATAAGATCTTCCGCCAAGTGAGCATGCACACCGGTGTTAAACTCTTTTGCGATTTTTAAAGCCTCCTTCAGCGTATTATCCTCAACGGTGAAGCTGGCATGCAGTCCAACCAAACCTTGACGATTTTTTAGATAGTTTCGAGTTTCATCCAGCGACTCTTGTGCTTTCTCGGGACCATTCCTGTCAGTAATCTCGTAAGCCAGAAGGTGGCCAAGACCGGCCTCCTCTAGCGCATCGGCAATGATATCAAGTGACCCAAGTGTATGCGCTGGGGATGAGTGATGATCGATAATAAAGCTACAACCCGCTTTAGCGGCTGCCAATGCAGTAACCAAGGCACTGGAGCGAATCATTTGCTCGTCGAGTGCAAAATCGAGTTGCCACCAAACGTATTGCAAAGTCTCATGGAAATTCTTTGGCGATTTTGGTGGCTGTGGCATTCCTCTAGCCAATGCTGAGTATATATGATGATGTGCGTTGGCCAAAGCACGAGTAACAAAAAGACCTTCACAATCAATAGTTTGTATACTGCTTGGAAGACTGGCTGGTTTAGTGAAATGAATATTGCCATCAATCCCCTCCTCAACCCAAATATCAGTTTTGGTGAATTCGAGGGTTTGCCAGTTTATGTGGGTTCCGTTTTTTAAGTGTAGCATGTCTCAAGGTTAAAGGTTATCTGCCGAAGGCAGGGTTAAGGAATCAAGTTTAGAGTTTAAAGGGTTTAAAGGCAAAAGGTTATGATTTGATAACATGTTAACAATGAACCATAAACCGTAAACCCTAAATTGTTAATTATTTTGGTGACTTAAGTGGTAGTTCATATCTCCTTACCCCATCGAACATACAAAATGCATTTGCAACAGCAGCGGCGGTGGGGATGAGGCCAATTTCGCCAAGTCCTTTTGCGCCGTAGGGACCAACCGGATCGGGCACTTCAACACCAATCACCTCAATAGCAGGCGTTTGATGTGCTCTTAGGATTTTTAAATCCTTTAATTTCTTATTTACAATTTGACCGTTTTCCATTGGGAAATTTTCGGTTAATGCATAACCTAATCCCATGTGCACAGCACCCTCAATCTGCCCTTCAAACAGTTTAGGATTAAAAATCTTACCAGCATCGTGGGCGGCATAAACCTTGTCAATTTCTCCTTTTTCATTCAAAACAACCAGTTGGGCTGCGTAACCATAAGAGTAATGGGTAGGTGCATCGGCTTTGCTTTTCCCGGGTTTGGTGGTCCATTTGCACTCCCAGCGACCGCGATATTGTTTACCAGATAAATCTTTCAACGATTTGCCCTTCAAATCTTCCTTCAACGATTTGCAAGCATCAATAATGGCATTGCCAAGCAGAACCGTACCTCGAGATGAGGTTGTCATTCCCGTTTTTATGCCCGCTTTAGTATCAACAATTACCTCAACAATTTTGGGATCGATCCCAGCCTCCTCGCATAGAGCCTGAGCGGCGATGGTGTGAACACCCTGACCCATTTCAGTCCAGCCGTGTTGAAGCAGCACCTTATCCTCAGAAATAATATCGATAATAACATCCGAGAAATCCATCATTCCGTTACCAACACCACTGTTTTTAATGGCACAAGCAATTCCAGTGTACTTATTTTCGTAGAACTTGTCCTTAAGTTTCTCAAGACAAGCACGTATTCCAACCCCTCTAACCGGATCGCTAGTTGCAGTTGTAAGTCCCTCAACCAAAGCATTATCGTACCGGAATTGCCAACGATCAAATCCTCCAAGTTTACAAAGATCATCGACACAGCTCTCAAGGGCAAAAGCAGCTTGGTTGGCACCAAAGCCACGCATTGCACCACATGGAATATTATTGGTATAAACCGTAAGAGCTTGAAGATCAATATTTGGCACAAAGTATCCACCAGTAGCATGACCCGCAATACGCTCCATAACCTTTGTTCCAACCGATGCATAAGCTCCGGTATCGCCTATGGCACGCATTTTCATCGCCGTTAACTTGCCTTTCTCATCGCAAGCTAGAGTAATGTCAATTGTAACAGGATGACGCTTGGGGTGCATCCGAAACGACTCCTCACGCGTGAGTGTAACCTTAACTGGCTGCTTTAGGTGATAGGCAAAAAGGGCTGTATGCCCTTGTACGCTTAAATCCTCCTTACCACCAAATCCACCGCCATTGGGTACTAAAATCACCCTTACCTTCTCCTCAGGGAGGTTTAGTGCCTGAGCAACCTGTTTCCTATCCTCATAAATACCCTGACTGCATGAGTAAAGCGTAATGCCCTCATCTTCCCATAGTGCTAGTGCTGATTCGGTCTCGAGAAAAGCATGTTCAATTCGTTGTGTGGTGTACTTTCCGCTAACCTTAAATGCAGCATTTTTCAGTTCATCCTCAGGATTCCCCTTATGCAGAGAGCATGTTTCGAGATGATTAGATTGATTTGGATGAACCCAATCGGAAGAATCACGGATAGCCTCCTCGGGATCGGTTATAGGTTTAAGAACCTCATATTCAACCTTTATCGCAGCTACGGCTTCACGAGCCTGCTCCTCTGTTTCGGCCACAACGCCAGCCAGCACGTCGCCAATGTAGCGTGTGGTTTCGCCAACGTCAATCATCATGGGCCAATCCTTAAAGATCAGTCCAATAACCCTATCGCCAGGAATATCCTTAGCAGTAAAAACACCCTTTACACCAGGCATTTCCTTTGCCTTGGAGATATCAATTTTGATGATCTTTGCCCTTGGATGCTCGCTAAAACAGAGTGCACCAAACAGCATCCCCTCGAAATGCATGTCGTTAACAAATGGGCGTTTGCCCATGGCAGTTTCTAGCGCTTGATACTTAGGCGATGAGATACCAATAGGACCAGTATTCATCAACTTTTCAACAGGGACTTTACCACTGATTTGCTTTGCAGAATCGGCAATGGCCGTTTCAATCTTCTTATAACCAGTACATCTACAAAGATGACCTTTAAGGGCTTGTTGTATCTCATCAACAGTTGGATTTGGATTCTCTTTCAGCAAGATATGCGTTCGCATAATGAATCCAGGCGTACAAAAACCACACTGCACAGCACCACGGTTTACAAAGGTAGTGGCAATAATTTGTCGAATGTTCTCAGGGATTCCCTCAAGGGTAATCACTTCGGCACCAGCCAACTTCTCCATTGGAGTGCTGCAGGCCAATCGTGGTTTTCCATCGATCTCAACCAAACATGCACCACATGTTGCCTGACCAGAGCACCCATCCTTGGCAGCTGTTAGATGCAAGTCGTTACGTAAAAACTTTAGTAGATTCCTTTTGGGATCGCCATCGTAATCGACTGGTTTTCCGTTGATTTGAAGATGTATCATGGCTAAATATTTTTTGCGATGTAATCGCTTAGGGCTTCAATATTTGGTTTAACAGGTTGAGGTAAAGTTATGCTTTGCATTGGCGTTTTGGTATCCTTTAGTCCACTCCCCGTTGATAGTACAAGCATTGGATTCTGCTTGCTTGTGTCGTTTACTTTTGCATACTTAAGCATTCCAGCCATTGCAGCAGCAGCGGCAGGTTCGGCGAAGATACCAGTGTTTTTGGCAAGTACCGAAGCAGCATCCATTATCTCATCATCGGTAACGGTTAGCCATTCTCCATTGTATTTTTCGAGGAAAGATTTAGCCATGAAGTAATTACGAGGATAATCAACCGAAATACTATCGGCAATGGTTGTGGCTGGAGTCATTTCGAAACTATCGCTTTCCATATTTCGTACAAGATTATCGCTCTTGTCGGACTGCACAGCAACAATTACGGGCATTTTATCGATTATCCCAAGTTCTAACAAATCTTCAAAACCCTTGTAAACACCAGATATTATAACACCATCACCTACCGAAACAAAAATGCGAGAAGGCATATTGCCCTTGAGCTGATCGTAAATCTCATAAGCAACAGTTTTCTTTCCCTCAATTGTAAAAGGATTATAAGCCGTATTGCGATTGAACCAACCAAAATGCTTGGTAGCCTGCAAGCTTAATTCGAACGCTGCATCGTAATTTCCATCAACAAGAACAGGCAGTGCACCGTACATCACAATTTGAAGGAGTTTGGCAGCAGGAGCCGATTTTGGCACAATGATAATAGCCTTTTGCTTTTGCGAAGCGCAAATTCCTGCAAGCGACGATCCAGCATTACCAGTAGATGCAGCTACAATAGTATCGATTCCTTGTTCCTTTGCATAGGCCGATACAAGCTGCGATGCCCTATCTTTAAACGAAAAGGTTGGGTTCTGCGAATCGTCTTTTAAATAAAAGGCAATCTTATTTCCCCTTGTAGATTCTAAAGTGAAGGAGTACAAAGGAGTATTTCCAACCTTAAGTGGTCCAAGGCTTTCGGCGTTAGAAATTGGTAACAGATCAATGAATTGTCTCTCTTTCAAACTTCTGAAGAGATCATTTTGCTGATATTTTTCTCGAATCTCAAGATAAGGATAAACAGTTTTAAACACGCCCATTGGCGGGCTATTAGGGTTCTGCTTGCTTTCGCATTTGGGACACAGATAGCTAAAAGTTGATTGTGGCAAGCTATGCCCACAATCGTTGCAAACAAGTGTGAAAGAATTTGCCATGGGGATAGAATCTTTTAAACCAATAATCCATTAAGTATCTATAAATCAATGCTAATTTTGCATTGATTTTTACTATCCTTTTCTCACCTCAGCGTTAAACTCCTCAATCATCTCGTCCCACTTATCAACCTGATTGAAAAGCTGCGACCAAATTTCACGGTCGTACCAAAGTCGATTCAAGTCCTGAACATCCTTTTCCTGCTGCTCAACCCAAGTGAAATACTTCAAATTATGAATAGCTTTACGATCGGCATAAGTTAATTCTTTGAGATGATCGATACCCTGACCAAGTAAACATCTGTCGAAATCGCGAGCAGCCTGAATAGTAGCATATTGTCCTCTTGCATGATGCTCCTCCTCCATTCTCGAAAAGTACATCTCCATACTATCGGTGGCTAGGCTAAGGATTACATCATCCTCGGTGTACTCAAAGTATTTTGCAGTTTTAATTGCCGATAAAAGATTGGCAATAGATGATATTCCCAAAAGATGCAAGTCGTTAACCATATCGGGGTTCATTCCAGAATCGATTAGAAACTTTTTGCCTTCGGGCTCATTGAACAAACGCATAACACGCATACAATCCTCATCGTCGATTGCAGTTATCAAATCGGTATTACGAACGTTATGAACCCAGGGTACATGCTTATCGCCAATCCCTTCAATTCGATGTCCACCAAATCCATTCTGAAGTATAGTAGGGCATTGAAGTGCTTCCGATGCAACTATTTTGATAGTAGGGAATTTTGTGAGAAGATAATCACCTGCTGCAATTGTTCCCGCAGAACCAGTGTTAGAAACATATGCTACTAATTTCGATTTGGGAGATTTTATGTATTCGAAAGTCTCTTCCAAAGCAGGACCAGTAACATGGTAATGCCAAATAGGATTTCCAAACTCATCGAACTGATTAAGAATAACATAATCGGGCTCGGTACGACGAAGTTCCCAGCATTTATCGTAAATCTCCTTAACGTTCGATTCGCAACCAGGAGTTGCAAAAATCTCTGCACCAATCTCCTTAAGCCATTCGAATCGCTCACGGCTCATCTCCTCAGGAAGGATGGCAACAGCCTCACAACCCATTAAGTATGAGTCGAATGCACCACCACGACAGTAATTGCCAGTTGATGGCCAAACAGCCTTATGTTTAGTAGGATCAAACTGTCCACTGATAATGCGAGGAGCAAGGCAACCGTATGCCGCACCAACTTTATGTGCTCCGGTTGGGAACCATTTGCCCACAACCAAAACAATTTTTGCTTTAACACCGGTAAGCTCCGAAGGCAACTCAATGTAGTTCACCTTACCAAATCCACCGCCTTTCTCAACGGGTTCGTTTTTCCAGGTAATTCGAAATAGGTTAAGCGGATCGAGATCCCATAATCCAATATTTTTGAGTTTATCTTTAATTTCTTGAGGAATAAGCTCAGGATTACGCATTTGAGCAAATGTGGGCAGAATAATACCTTTTTCACGGAAACGTTGAATGGCTTTGGCACGAGTTTGTTGGTCGTACACCTTTGTAATTAGATCTATCATATGAGATAATACTTAAATTGTTAATTATGGCGAAGTGAAATAATCCTCCGCAAATCATATAAAATAATGGATTAATGTTCGAAGCAATGGGTGAGCAATATATGCATAAGGGCAGCATTTTCCAAATAGATACTTTTCTCACCTTTAGTTTTAAAACTAATATTTTCAACACTTAAACTGTTTGGGTTTAACTCAGCAACAACCTCCGAAGTTTCGAATGTGTAATTCTTATTCCCATTTACTTTGTAGAGTTTATGCAGCAAATTCTCTTTTGATTTATACTCAATACCCTTCTCATTCCCACTTTTGTATAAGTGAAATCCCTCTTTAGCTGTTTTCCAACTCTCTTCGCTTAAGTGAATTTTTGGTTTGTCTTTATAGGGTGCCCCCATGGTTGGGCAGAAAGTGCGACAGTTTCCGCACTCATTACAAAAATCGGCGATATTGTATATCTGATGTTTTTGCTTTATTTCAAAAGGCTTTCCATCTGTCAACACAATATTCCCGTTACTATCTTGAGTAGCTACTTGTGTTTTGTAACTCACGGGTTCAATTTCGTAGCTCTGGTTAGCAAAGTTTGGGCAAACACTAACGCAGATATTACAAACCTCATCGCAAAGCAAGCAACGCTCAGCCTCCTGCATGGCCTGCTCATGATTCTGTATAATTTTATGGTGACCATCAACTGATGGTGGATTAATGTGGCTTAACTCACGCTTACCCTTTTTAACCAGAAGATCTTTTGCCGCATCTTTACCATGAATCTCATTGGGTTTAGCATCAATAATTTTCCCCGCTTTTGCGATAATAACTTCAGCAGCCATTCGTCCATCGGCAATGGCAGATATGATATTTGAGGCCCCTGCTCTTGCATCGCCACCAACATAAACTTTATCAAGCTTAGTACTAAAACCATTTGAATCGGCCTTCATAGAATCTTTATCGGCAAAAGGCCAAATAATTAGCTGTCCAACTGCTGGTATTATCATATCGGTTGGCATCTCAAACTCACTCCCTTCAATCGGACTAACCTTTTGTCGACCACTATCATCAATGCCAGTTACCTGCATTCGGTTGCACCTCAGGGCAATAACCTTATTATCTTTTGATAAAATCTCAACAGGTGAAATAAGTTCCTTCACCTCAATGCCCTCGTGCATTGCAGCCATTATCTCCTCGGCGCTGGCAGGCATATCGTGAATGGTGCGGCGATAAACAATGCTAACCTTTGCGGTTTGATTTGCGTATTTTCGAGCAATCCGAGCAACATCCATGGCGGTGTTTCCACCACCAAGTATAACAATATTTTGAGCTTCAATTTTTGTGTTAGGGTTATTTTTGAAAGCAGCCAAAAACTCCAACGGATCCTCAACTCCATCAGCATTCTCACCTGGAATATCGAGTTTACGCATATTTCCAGCACCTATGGCAGCAAAAATATAACTACCCGATGCCTTTAATTTTTCAAATAATGGCTTGTCGACTGGAGTATTATAAAGAATCTCAACACCAAGATTTCTAATTCTTTGGATATCACTTTCAATGGCATTTGATGAAAGTCGGAATGATGGAATAACCTGTTGCACCATACCACCAGCAGAGGGGCGTTCCTCGTAGACAGTAACCTTAAATCCAGCCAGCCTTAAGTACCAAGCACACGATAAACCAGCGGGACCAGCACCAATTATTGCAGCCTCCAACCCGTTGTAAGGAATGGCTTTTATGAAACTCTCATCGTGCTCAAAACTGGCCACATATCGCTTTATCTCCCTAATAGCCAACGCATCATCATAATGAATGCGAGTACATTTTGTTTGGCACTCGTGATCGCAAACCGTTCCGGTAACCGATGGGAAAGGGTTGGTTTGCATAATCACCTCAAAAGCCTTTTGCCAATCGCCATTGGCTACGTAGTGCATATATCCTGGGATATTCTGATTGTCGGGGCAAGTGCTCATGCAGGGTGCATGGATACAATCGAAGTAGTTAAGTGGGCGTAAAGTTTTGATATTCGGTTCGCGTAACGACTTTTTAAGCCTTAGATTATCAACTACTTCATTGCTGTAACTCTTTAATTTTTCCTTTGGATTTTCAGAAATAAGATCTTTAATACTTGCAAAACCTCTTTCATCCAAAACGGCTGACAAGTTGC
>CAZGQZ010000085.1:0-10147 GCA_964527985.1 uncultured Rikenellaceae bacterium
TTCCAGGTAAGTAACATTTAACCTCTTTTAGCGAGATGACAAAATTGACCAAGAATCAAAAACTTGCGTTGTCGAAAGTAGAAACCGATAAGCAGTATAAGCTTGCGGAGGCTGCCAAACTTGTAAAGGAAATTACCTACACCAAGTTCGATGCATCAGTTGACATCGATATTCGCCTTGGCGTTGACCCTAGAAAGGCCAACCAAATGGTGCGTGGTGTAGTAACACTTCCTCATGGTACTGGTAAGTCTGTACGCGTTCTTGTACTGTGTACCCCCGATAAGGAGGAGGCTGCTAAAGCAGCAGGTGCCGACTACGTAGGACTAGATGAGTATGTAGAGAAGATAAAAGGTGGTTGGACAGATGTTGATGTAATCATTACCATGCCAACTGTAATGCCAAAAATTGGCGCTCTAGGTCGTATTCTAGGTCCACGTGGACTTATGCCTAACCCCAAAAGCGGAACCGTAACCATGGATGTGGACAAGGCCGTTACTGAGGTAAAAGCAGGTAAAATCGACTTTAAAGTTGATAAGTTTGGTATCGTTCACACCTCCATTGGAAAGGTTTCATTCGAGCCCGAAAAATTGGTTGACAATGCCTACGAGTTTATACAAACAATTAATAAACTCAAGCCAACCGCTGCTAAAGGTACATACATTAGAAGTATATACATTTCAAGCACAATGAGCCCAGGTATTGCAATCGATCCAAAATCGATCTCGGAAAAGTAGTAATAACGCAATAGAGACCCAATTACCATGAGAAGGGAAGACAAGAATGTAATTATTGATACGCTTACAGAGCAAATCAATCAGTACCCTCACTTTTACCTTGCGGATACTTCTGAGTTAAACGCTGCTGATACCAGCACTTTACGCAGAAAGTGTTTCGATAAGGAGATTAAGTTGGTAGTGGTGAAAAACACCCTTCTGAAAAAAGCACTTGAAAAGTGTGAGAAGGCAGATTTCTCACCCCTGTTTGATACACTAAAGGGTTCAACCTCAATCATGTTTTGTGAAGTAGGTAACGTACCCGCTAAGCTTATCAAAGATTTTCGTAAAACAAGCGAAAAACCGATACTAAAGGCTGCGTTTGTAGAGGAATCGTTCTATACTGGCGATAACCAACTCGATGCGCTGGCTAGCCTTAAGAGCAAAAACGAGCTTATTGCTGATGTTATTGCCTTACTGCAATCGCCTGCTAAGAAAGTTGTTTCTCAGCTACAATCAGCACCGAATACTCTTGCAGGAGTTGTTAAAACTCTTAGCGAAAGAGAAGGATAATTTTAAATTTGTTTTGAAATTAATTAATAAACCTTAAGTAAAAATGGCAGATCTTAAGAAGTTTGCAGAAGAATTAGTTAATCTTACTGTAAAAGAAGTAAATGAACTTGCACAAATCCTAAAGGATGAGTATGGTATTGAGCCCGCTGCTGCTGCAGTAGCAGTTGCAGGACCTGCAGCTGGTGCCGAAGGTGGAGCCGCTGAAGAAAAGAGCACTTTTGACGTTGTTCTTAAGTCAGCAGGTGGTGCAAAACTTCAAGTTGTAAAACTTGTTAAGGAACTAACTGGCCTTGGACTAAAAGAGGCTAAAGAACTAGTTGACGCTGCTCCTAAGGCAGTTAAGGAAGGCGCTTCGAAAGAAGAGGCTGAGTCGCTTAAAACACAACTCGAAGAGGCAGGAGCAGAAGTTGAACTTAAATAAAAACCTGATCGCATTAGGTATTAAGGGTTTAGAGTCTAAAAATAGACTCTAAGCCTTTTTATTGTTTAAATTAATGGTTCAACAAATCTCATAGCGATGTCCTCAGATACAGCAAACAAAAGAATATCATTCGCCAAAACAATTAACCAGTTCGATTATCCCGATTTTCTGGATATTCAGCTTAAATCATTTGGTGAGTTTTTTAAATTTGGTTCTTCAGTTGAGGAACGCAAAAAGGAAGGTTTATACAGGGTTTTTGCCGAAAACTTTCCAATTACCGATACTCGAAACAATTTTGTGCTCGAGTTTATCGATTACTACATTGACCCACCTCGATACTCCATTGAAGAATCGATTGACCGTGGGCTAACCTTTAGCGTGCCACTTAAAGCAAAGCTGAAGTTATATTGTACCGATCCTGAACACGAAGATTTTGATACCGTTGTTCAAGATGTGTATTTAGGTACAATTCCTTACATGACTCCAAGAGGTACTTTCGTGATAAACGGTGCTGAGAGGGTTGTGGTTTCGCAGCTACATCGCTCACCTGGAGTATTCTTCGGGCAAAGCCTCCATGCTAATGGGACAAAACTTTACTCTGCCCGTATTATCCCTTTTAAAGGATCGTGGATTGAGTTTGCGACTGACATTAACAATGTGATGTATGCATACATCGATCGAAAGAAAAAATTACCCGTAACAACGCTTCTCAGAGCAATTGGCTTTGAAGGTGATAAGGACATTCTCGAAATTTTTGGCTTAGCCGATGAGATTAAGGTTTCAAAAGCAAACCTTAAAAAGTTTGTTGGCCGACGGTTAGCTGCGAGAGTTCTAAAATCATGGGTAGAAGACTTTGTTGATGAGGATACCGGCGAAGTTGTATCCATCGAAAGGAATGAAATAATTCTCGATAGAGAAACTATACTTGAAAACGAACATATAGACGATGTAGTAGATTCTGGTGCTAAAACAATTCTTCTGCATAAGGAGGATCACAATATCTCCGATTACGCCATTATCTATAACACCTTACATAAAGACCCCTGTAACTCCGAGAAAGAAGCAGTTGTGCATATTTACCGACAGCTGCGTAACTCCGAGCCACCCGACGAAGCAACCGCTCGTGATGTGATCGATAAGCTATTCTTTTCCGATAAGCGCTACGACCTAGGCGAGGTTGGCCGATACAGGATCAACAAAAAGCTTAACCTTAACACCGAAATTGATGTTAAGGTCCTTACCAAAGAGGATATTATAGAGATTATTAAGTATCTCATCGAGCTTATCAACTCAAAAGCCGATGTAGATGATATTGACCACCTAAGCAACCGCCGTGTGCGTACCGTGGGAGAGCAGCTGGGGAACCAATTTAGCGTTGGTTTAGCCCGTATGGCTCGTACCATTCGCGAACGCATGAACGTTAGGGACAACGAGGTGTTTACACCCATTGATTTAATCAATGCCAAAACCCTTTCATCGGTAATTAATTCGTTCTTCGGTACAAACCAGCTTTCTCAGTTCATGGATCAAACCAATCCGCTAGCTGAGATGACCCACAAGCGCCGTTTATCGGCATTAGGCCCAGGTGGTTTATCGCGTGAACGTGCCGGATTCGAGGTTCGTGACGTACACTATACCCACTACGGCAGACTGTGTCCGATTGAAACTCCTGAAGGACCGAACATTGGTCTTATTTCATCGCTTTGCGTATACGCCAGAATAAATGACCTTGGTTTTATCGAAACCCCATACCGTAAAGTTGAAACCGGTAAGGTTGATTTATCCAACGAAGGTGTAGTTTACCTTAGCGCTGAAGAGGAAGAGTTTAAAACCATTGGGCAGGCAAATGCACCACTCGATGAGGAAGGCAACTTTCTTAACGCTAAGGTTAAATCGAGGTTAGAGTCCGATTTTCCGCTTACCGAAAGGGAGAAAGTTGACATGATGGACGTTGCGCCTAATCAGATTGCCTCAATTGCAGCTTCGCTAATCCCATTTCTCGAAAACGACGATGCAAACCGTGCGCTGATGGGATCGAACATGATGCGTCAGGCAGTTCCGCTTCTACAACCCGAAGCACCAATTGTAGGTACTGGATTAGAGGGTGTGGTTGTTCGCGATAGCCGAGTGCAAATTGTTGCTGAGCAAGATGGTGTGATTGAATACGTTGATTCAGACGAGATTGTAGTTCGTTATAACCAAACAGAAGAGGAGCGCTTTGTTAGCTTCGATCCTGAAATTAAGCGTTATAAACTACCTAAATATAAGAAAACGAACCAGAATACCTCAGTTACCCTAAAACCAATGGTTAGCAAAGGGCAAGAGGTTAAGCAAGGTCAAATTCTAACCGAAGGATACGGAACGCAGCAGGGAGAACTTGCCATAGGCCGTAACCTCAAGGTGGCATTCATGCCATGGAAAGGTTACAACTTTGAGGATGCTATTGTTATTAGCGAGCGTTTAGTGCGTGAAGATGTGTTCACTTCGGTGCATGTTGATGAGTTTGTGCTTGAGGTTAGAGACACAAAACGTGGTGTTGAGGAGCTGACTGCCGATATCCCCAACGTTAGCGAAGAGGCTACAAAGGATTTGGATGAGCACGGTATGATTCGCATCGGTGCTAATGTTGTCCCTGGCGACATTCTAATTGGTAAAATTACGCCAAAGGGCGAATCCGATCCAACACCCGAAGAGAAACTGCTAAGGGCAATCTTTGGAGATAAGGCTGGTGATGTGAAAGATGCATCGCTTAAGGCTTCTCCTTCACTACATGGTGTAGTTATCGACAAAAAGCTTTTCTCTCGCTCTGTAAAAGATAACAAGAAAGGAAAAGGAAGCGAGAAGAGTTTAGTTGCTAAACTTGATGAGGAATTTAACGCCAATGTTAACTCCTTAAAGGAGAAGTTAATCGATAAGCTCTTCTTCCTTGTAAACGGCAAAACGTCTCAGGGTGTTTCCGATCTATTCGGACAGGAAATCATTCCGAGAGGAGTGAAGTTTACCCAAAAGATGCTCACCGAGATCGATTACCTAAATATCAATGCGAATAAATGGACTACAGACAAGAAGAAGAACGAGACCATTAAAAAGGTAATCCATAACTACATCCTCAAGTATAAGGAGTTTGAAGCTGATCATAAGCGTAAGAAGTTTAACGTAACCATTGGCGATGAAATGCCAGCGGGTATTGTTCAGCTTGCCAAGGTATACATTGCTAAAAAGCGTAAAATTAAGGTTGGCGATAAGATGGCAGGTAGACACGGTAACAAGGGTATTGTTGCCAAAATTGTTCGCGACGAGGACATGCCATTCCTTGAAGATGGAACACCTGTTGATATAGTGCTAAACCCACTCGGTGTGCCATCGCGTATGAACCTTGGACAGATTTACGAAACCGTACTAGCATGGGCAGGCGAAAAGCTTGGGCTAAAGTTTGCCACACCAATTTTTGATGGTGCTAAAATTGACGAGATTAATAAGTACACCGATGAGGCTGGTCTTCCTCGTTCAGGTAAAACCTACCTATACGACGGTGGAACAGGCGAACGCTTTGATCAGCCAGCTACAGTTGGTATAATCTATATGCTTAAACTTGGGCATATGATTGATGATAAAATGCATGCTCGTTCAATTGGTCCATATTCGCTCATTACCCAGCAACCACTTGGTGGTAAAGCACAGTTTGGTGGTCAGCGTTTTGGTGAAATGGAGGTTTGGGCACTCGAGGCCTTTGGAGCATCTCACATTCTTCAGGAGATATTAACCATTAAATCGGATGATGTAATGGGACGCGCTAAAGCATATGAGTCAATTGTTAAAGGCGAACCAATGCCTCGTCCAGGTATTCCTGAATCGCTTAATGTGCTACTGCACGAGCTAAGAGGCCTTGGCCTTAACGTTAGTCTCGATTAAGAGAGTTGTTACCATAGCAAAGTGAGCAAAGCGCTCACTTTGCCAATAGCTTAACTTTATAATACTTAGAATATGTCGTTCAGAAGGGAAAATAAGGTAAAAACCGACTTCACCAAAATAACTATTGGCCTATCATCTCCAGAAGAGGTATTAGAGCGGTCGAGCGGTGAAGTTCTTAAACCCGAGACCATTAACTATAGAACGTATAAGCCCGAGCGCGATGGATTGTTCTGTGAGAGAATTTTTGGGCCAGTGAAAGATTATGAGTGCCATTGTGGAAAATACAAGCGTATTCGCTACAAAGGCATTGTGTGCGATAGGTGTGGTGTTGAAGTTACCGAAAAAAAGGTTCGTCGTGAGCGAATGGGCCATATTAATCTAGTGGTTCCAGTTGCGCACATTTGGTATTTCCGTTCGTTGCCAAATAAAATTGGTTACCTACTTGGTTTGCCAACTAAAAAGCTCGATTCAATTATCTACTACGAGCGCTACATAGTGATAAATCCTGGGATTGCCGAGAATGTTAGCTACTTAGATTTTCTTACCGAAGAGGAGTATCTCGATATCCTCGAAACTTTACCCAAGGAAAATCAACATCTCGACGATGACGATCCCAGCAAGTTCATTGCTGGTATGGGAGCAGAGGCAATTCACATGTTGCTCTCGCGCCTTAAGCTCGATGAACTTAGCTACGATTTGCGCCATAAAGCGAATAACGAAACCTCACAGCAGCGTAAAAACGAAGCGCTAAAGCGCTTACAGGTTGTTGAGGCATTCCGTGAATCGGCTCAAATTAACAATCCAGAGTGGATGATCTTAAAGGTCATTCCCGTAATTCCGCCCGAGCTAAGGCCACTTGTTCCACTCGATGGCGGACGTTTTGCCACTTCGGATCTTAACGATTTGTATCGTCGCGTAATTATTCGTAACAATCGCCTTAAAAGGCTTATCGAAATAAAGGCCCCTGAGGTAATTCTTCGTAACGAAAAGAGGATGCTTCAAGAGGCAGTGGATTCACTATTCGACAACTCACGCAAGAGCAATGCCGTTAAAACGGATGCTAATCGTCCGCTAAAATCGCTTAGCGATAGCCTAAAAGGGAAACAAGGACGTTTTCGTCAAAACCTACTGGGTAAACGTGTCGACTACTCGGCTCGTTCGGTAATTGTTGTAGGTCCTGAGCTGAAAATGCATGAGTGTGGTTTACCCAAAGATATGGCTGCAGAGCTCTACAAGCCATTTATTATTCGTAAGCTTATTGAGAGAGGAATAGTAAAAACGGTTAAATCGGCTAAAAAGATTGTTGATAGAAAGGATCCTGTAATTTGGGATATTCTTGAAAATGTTCTTAAAGGTCATCCCGTGCTGTTGAACCGTGCTCCAACGCTTCACCGTTTAGGTATTCAGGCTTTTCAACCTAAACTTATTGAAGGTAAAGCAATTCAACTTCACCCACTATCATGTACTGCATTTAACGCCGACTTCGATGGTGACCAAATGGCTGTGCACCTTCCTCTTGGAAATGAGGCCATTCTTGAGGCTCAAATTCTGATGCTTGGTTCGCACAACATCCTTAACCCTGCTAACGGTGCTCCTATTACAGTACCATCGCAGGATATGGTTCTTGGTCTTTACTACATTACCAAGTCGCGTAAGGGTGCCAAAGGCGAAGGGCTTAGATTTTACTCTGCCGAAGAGGCAATTATTGCCTACAACGAAAAAGTTGCTGAGCTGCATGCCAATGTAAAAGTGCGTTTGCCAATCCATAATGAGGATGGAACCGTAACCTTTGAGCATATAGAGACTACAGTTGGTAGAATTATTTTCAACCAGTTCGTGCCCAAGGAAATGGGCTATATCAACGATTTGCTTACCAAAAAATCGCTTCGCGATATTATTGGTCGGGTACTAAAAAAGGTTGGTATTGCCAGAACTTCGCAATTCCTCGACGATATTAAAGATTTAGGTTATACGTTTGCATTTAAAGGTGGTTTATCGTTTAACCTCGATGACGTGATGGTTCCCCTCGAAAAGGAAACTTACGTTGAAGAAGGCTATAGCCAAGTTGATGAGGTTATGGCTAACTATAATATGGGTTTAATTACCAATAACGAGCGTTACAACGCAATTATTGATATTTGGACACATACCAATGCAAAGTTAACCCTAACGCTGCTGAAAAAATTGGCTGAAGATAATCAAGGGTTCAACTCCGTTTACATGATGCTTGACTCTGGTGCAAGGGGTTCGAAAGAGCAGATTCGTCAGCTATGTGGTATGCGTGGACTTATGGCTAAGCCACAAAAGTCTGGCTCAACTGGAAGCGAGATTATTGAAAACCCAATTCTTGCAAACTTTAAGGAAGGGTTATCGGTACTTGAGTACTTTATATCAACTCACGGTGCGCGTAAAGGTTTGGCCGATACGGCATTGAAAACTGCCGATGCGGGTTACCTAACTCGTCGTTTGGTTGACGTATCGCAAGATGTAATTATTAACGAAGAGGACTGTGGAACACTTCGCGGATTGCAAGCAAGTGCTATAAAAAAGAACGAAGAAGTTGTAGAGAGCCTTTACGAGCGTATTTTAGGTAGAACAACTGTTCATGATGTATACCATCCGCTTACAGGCAAGCTAATTATTGCAGCGGGTGAGGAGCTAACCGAGGAGATTAGCCAAGAGATTGCCGATTCGCCCATTGAGCAAGTTGAGATTCGTTCGGTATTAACCTGTGAATCGAAACGAGGCGTTTGTGCTAAATGCTACGGACGAAACCTTTCAACAGGACGAATGGTTCAAAAAGGCGAAGCCGTTGGAGTTATTGCTGCACAATCAATTGGTGAACCAGGTACACAGCTAACCCTTCGTACCTTCCACGTTGGGGGTACAGCATCGAATATTATTGCCGACTCAAAAATTGTATCCAAATTCGATGGACGAGTGGAGATTGAGGAACTAAAAAGTATTCAGAAGGTTGATGAGCTAGGCCAAAACCACCATGTAGTTATTGGTCGACTGGCTGAAATGCGCATAATTGATAAGAATACTGGTATTACGCTCTCAACCCATAATATCCCTTACGGTTCAAAACTTTACATTAACGATGGTGATGACGTAGCCAAAGGGCAACATCTGTGCGAGTGGGATCCATGGAATGCTGTGATTATCTCTGAAACAGATGGTAAGATTGCCTTCGACTCAGTAATTAAGGATGTAACCTTTAGGGAAGAGTCCGACGAACAAACCGGATATCGTGAGAAGGTAATTATTGAAACTCGCGACCGTACCAAGAACCCAATGGTGAAAATTATGAAGGGTAAAGATGTGCTTAAATCGTACAACTTACCTGTATCTTCACATATCGTTACCGAAGAGGGTAAAGAGGTTAAAGCAGGTGATATTCTCGTAAAAATACCTAGAGCCGTTGGTAAATCGGGCGACATCACGGGTGGTCTTCCTCGTGTAACCGAGCTATTCGAAGCGCGTAACCCATCGAACCCTGCTGTTGTTTCTGAAATTGATGGTGAAGTAACGTTTGGTAAGGTGAAGCGTGGTAACCGTGAGATTATGATTACCTCTAAAACAGGTGAGGTTAAAAAGTATCTTGTGCCACTGTCAAAACAGATACTTGTTCAGGAGAACGACTACGTAAGGGCTGGTATACCATTGTCTGACGGAGCAACAACTCCTTCCGATATTCTAGCGATTAAAGGGCCTACAAAGGTTCAAGAGTACATTGTGAACGAGGTTCAAGAAGTTTACCGTATGCAGGGTGTGAAAATTAACGATAAGCATTTTGAGGTTATCGTTCGCCAAATGATGCGTAAGGTAGATATTGATGATCCAGGAGATACTCGTTTCCTTGAGAAGCAGATTGTTGATAAGTGGGAGTTTATGGAAGAGAACGACTGGATTTTTGACAAGAAAATTGTTGTTGATGCCGGCGATTCGCCAGATGCACGCCCAGGTCAGATTATTACTGCTCGTAAGCTAAGAGATGAGAACTCAATTCTTAAACGTAAGGATTTAAAACCCATCGTTGCGCGCGATGCTGTACCTGCAACATCAAATCAGGTGTTACAAGGTATTACAAGGGCTGCACTGCAAACAAGCAGCTTTATGTCAGCAGCATCGTTCCAGGAAACTACAAAGGTTCTTAATGAGGCTGCAATCCACGGAAAGGTTGATACCCTCCAAGGATTGAAGGAGAACGTTATTTGCGGACACCTAATTCCTGCAGGAACTGGATTGCGCGACTTCAACAACATGATTGTCTACTCAAACGAGGATCAAGAGCTTATTGCTCAAGCAAATCAGGCTGTAGAAGACACCGTAGCCGAGAGCTAGATATAGTTTAATATTTGGAAAGCGAGGGCATAACCCTCGCTTTTTTTTATCTTTAACCTTTCTAATCTAAAATATTCTGATATGAGCGAAAAGAAAAATCCTTTGAATATTGAACTTACCGAGGAAGTTGCACAGGGAAACTATGCTAATTTGGCCATTATAACTCATTCGGCATCGGAGT
>CAZGQZ010000086.1:0-10144 GCA_964527985.1 uncultured Rikenellaceae bacterium
GAATTGTATCGCCATGGTTAAGGTTAATGTCTATCCCCGGCACATCGTCAATGGTTAAGCCATACATTATTGCATGCGCTGTTGCCGATTGCATTAGCGAGTAATCCTCAGGGTTTGCAGCAATGCTGGCTTTATATTGTGTCTTAACAAAAGCGTTTCCCAGTACATGATCGACATGACCGTGTGTGTTAACTATTTGCCTAACCGTTAGGTTGTTCTGGTTGATGAATGCTGCTAGCTCGTTTTGCTCATCGGCAGTGTAACAACCTGCGTCAACTATTATGCACTCTTTTGTTTCGTCGTAAATTAGGTAGGTATTTTCTTGAAATGGGTTGAAAACAAATGTTTTAATAGTAGCCATAATTGGAGTTATTTGTTTGTGCCTTTTAGCAGTGGAACAAAAATAAAGCGTCCGTGTTTAGTGGTTTTTGTTTCGGTTTCCGAAACTTTTTCAACCACTAGCATTTCTTGTCCGTTGGAGTCGCCTACGGGAACAACCATGCGTCCGCCTACCTCAAGCTGTTCAATTAGCTTAAGGGGAATTGTTGGTGCGCCAGCTGTAACCAGTATTCGCTTGTATGGGCCATAGCTTGGCATTCCCTGATAACCATCGCCGTAAAAAAAGTGTGGATGGTAGCCAAGTGCCTCAAGCTGCGATTTCGCTTTAACAAAAAGTTCGCGCTGACGCTCAATGGTATAAACTTTTGCCCCAAGCTCAACCAGAATTGCGGTTTGGTAACCCGACCCTGTTCCAATCTCTAGTACTTTATCCATTGGGTTTACTTCGAGTAGCTGAGTTTGGAACGCAACGGTATAGGGTTGCGATATGGTTTGTCCGGCGCCAATTGGAAATGCTGAGTCTTTGTATGAGAAGTTAATAAATCCGCTCTCCATAAAAAGATGTCGAGGGACCTTGTTAATCGCTTCAAGAATCTTTTCGTTAGTAATGCCCTTTTGGCGAATTTCTTCAACTAGTTTTCGTCTAAGTCCTTTATGCCTAAATGAATCTTCCATTATTGCTGCGCAGTTTTAATCAATTGCAAATATAGCATCAATATGAACCTAATAAAATCTCTTGTTTGTCCATAAAGCAAATAACACGATTGTACATGCAAAAATTATCAACACTGATGGTTGAAAACTTAAGCCCCATTGCTTACCAATAGCCATTAAAAAAACATAAGTTTGCCTCAATTCAATGTTCACAATTATGCAAATTGGCTTTTTCTTTGAAACGCAGGCAGACGTTGAGTTTGTTAATGAATTGAGTCTTTCTCAAAGTGGAAATACCATATGCTATACAACGGCAGATGGTACTTCTAATACTACTTTACCCTTTAGTTTTGTCAATGATATTAATGAGCTTATCGCTGCAAGCGAAGTGCTAGCTGTTTTTTCAGATAAGCCTGATAGTCTTGAAAAGGCCAAAGATGCTATTCGTAAGGGTGTTCATGTATTTTATGGCGATTTAAGCAAACTCTCTCTAAATAATTTGTTGGCATTTCGAAACTTGCAGCAAGAAATTAATGTTAGCATTAGCTTCGGGCATTCAGGTGTCGATCTGATTAAGCATCTTTCCGTTAATAAGCCAATTGAAGGTCCCGTTTTTATTGACAGTAAGCGTAGTGTGCGGAATTCATTCACAGTTCATCAGCTAAATAGCCTTTTAACGTTTGATATGGCCACCCTTTTTAGGCTAACCCAAAGTTCGGTTAGGAAGGTTAGGGTAGCCGCATTCCCGATAGATGAAAACAGGTTGAGCCTGTTAAATGTTAGAGTTGAACTAAACGATAGCAGTATTTTATGCTATACGCTTACAAATGATATTGAACCTGAAAGTTTTAATATCAACCTTTATATAAATGGTCCGCTGCAGGTGTATCGCTATTCCATTGATGAGCCTTTCATTAGCGTTGCCCAAACCTCAACAGCGGATGATTTACTCCAATTTGTTGAGGGTTTAAATATTCGTACACCCATCTTCTCAATTGAAAGAGCCATTGATTTGCATAGGCTGCTGCAAGAGGTTTTTGATAAGCTTAGCATTAGTGTAAATAATTGCTAGTAGCCATACTCAATCCCTTTCTCAATCGTTATAAATTTGGTTTTGCCCATCGGAAATTGGTAATAATTCCCTAATTTCGGCACTCAAAATTTTTGAACACGGTGAATCGTAAACTTATTGCTTTAGGATACTGTTTGATCGATTTATTTGGATCGACCATAGCGTGGTTCCTTTTTCATTACTATCGGAAAGCTGTAATTGAACCCCAACTGCTTGGTGTTAAAGTTCCACTGAATTTCGACCAGAGGTTTTTGGTAAGCCTTATTGTAATTCCGTTTTTTTGGAGTGCCCTGTTTTTTGTGAACGGATTTTACAAGGATGTGTTAGGCCGATCGAGGTTAAAGGAGCTTATAAACTCAATGCTGGTTACCCTTTTTGGTGGTCTTATTCTTTTCTTTCTTTTTCTTTTAGATGATTATGTTGCAACCTATAAGAATTACTATCAACTTTTCTTTACGCTTGTTACCCTTCAGTTTGTATTAACCTATTTTCCTCGCTTAATAATTACCTCAAGAACAATTAGTAAGATTAGAGCTGGTAAAATTGTATTCCCCACTCTAATTATTGGTGATGGGAAGAAAGCTTTAGAGCTACTTGATGAGATTGAAGGTCAAAAAAAGTTTAACGGGAACAAGGTTATTGGGTATGTTAGCGTTGGAGAGTCGCCCAATCAAGAGCTAGCAAACAGGCTAAGCAGGCTCGGAACCCATAAAGAGATTCGTTCAGTTATTGCAGGCAATAACATTGAGGAGGTAATGCTAGCCGTTGAGCATAAAGATAACCGTTTCATGAGCCGAATTGTAAACGATTTACTCGGGTTAGATATTACAATTAAGGCAATACCAAGCATGTACGATTACCTCACCGGTAAGGTAAAAATATCGTCTATTTTTGGATTGCCGCTTATTAACGTGTCGCTCGATTTAATGCCCATTTGGCAGCAAAAGTTTAAAGCATTCCTCGATATTTTCCTCTCTCTCTTTGCGCTAATTGTGCTGTTCCCTTTTCTTGGAATAATTGCTCTCTTGGTTAAATTTGGCTCAAAGGGACCAATTTTCTTTTCGCAAGAGCGAATAGGTCGCTACGGAAAGCCCTTTAAGTTGTATAAGTTCAGAACAATGTATGTTGATGCTGAACGCAATGGACCAGCCCTCTCGAGTAAGAACGATAATAGGATAACCCCTTTAGGTCGCTTTCTAAGAAAAACCAGAATTGACGAAGTGCCGAACTTTTGGAATGTGCTAAAGGGCGACATGTCGTTGGTAGGTCCGCGACCCGAACGGCAGTTTTACATTGATCAGATAGTAAAAAAGGCTCCGCACTATATCCATTTGCAAAAGGTTAAACCCGGAATTACATCGTGGGGTCAGGTGAAGTATGGTTATGCCGAAAATGTTGACCAAATGGTTGAGCGTTTAAAGTACGATATACTTTACCTTGAGAACATGTCAATTTTCGTTGACTTTAGAATAATGATCTATACCCTGATTACCGTTTTTAGGGGAAGAGGGGTTTAATCCGCACCTTTATCACTTCCATATTCTTGAGCTGATTTGGTTAAAAATCTACTCTTCTTATCCTCAGATAATCAGGCTGATGTTATTTTGTTGATAACCCTTTCCCATTTTTTTCCAAAAAAAAGATTGGGTTCTTTACTTTTGTAAAAACATTTATTTTGATGGCAGAAAAGAGAGGTAATTTCAAAAGGGTTAATCCCACAGCAATGGCTGGTCTTGAGTTAGGCAAAGTGCCGCCTCAGGCTGTTGACCTAGAAGAAGCAGTACTTGGAGCCCTAATGCTCGAAAAGGATGCCGTTATTTCGGTGTTGGATGTGCTTAAGCCCGAATGCTTCTATAAAGAGAGCCATCAAAAAATATTTCAGGCAATTCTTAATCTTTCTACTAAGCTTGAGCCAATTGATATTTTAACCGTTACGGAAGAGCTAAAGAGCGAAGGGTTGCTCGATGAGGTAGGTGGAGCCGTTTACCTTGCACAGCTGTCATCAAAAGTAGGTTCGGCTGCTCACCTTGAGTATCATGCAAAAATTATAGCCCAAAAGTTTATTCAGCGTGAGCTAATTAGGGTTTCAACCGATATTCAAAACAAGTCGTTCGACGATTCGGTTGACGTTGACGATTTGCTCGACTACTCCGAGATGGAGCTCTTTAAGGTTGCCGAAGGCAACATAAAACGCGAAACTGCTCCCATTAACCAAATTGTTAAGGAAGCCCTAAGGCTACTCGATGAGGCAAGTAAACGCGAGGATGGCCTCAGCGGTGTACCCTGCGGTTTTTCCGAACTCGACAGAATGACATCCGGATGGCAACCCTCCGATCTTGTTATTATTGCTGCTCGTCCATCAATGGGTAAAACCGCATTTGTGCTCTCCATGGCTCGAAACATGTCGGTTGACCATAAAGTTCCTGTTGCGTTTTTCTCGCTCGAGATGTCGAGCATACAGCTTGTAAACAGGCTAATTGTTAGCGAATCGGGTATACCACACGAAAAAATTCGGAATGGTAAGTTAACACCCCATGAATGGACACAGCTTACCACAAAAATTAACGATCTGCAGAACTCACAGGTATACATTGATGATACTCCAGCCCTATCGATTTTCGAGCTAAGGGCCAAATGCAGGCGCTTAAAAGCGCAGTACGATGTTGGCATTATCGTAATCGACTACCTTCAGCTTATGACTGGCCCCGATGATACAAGGGGCAATCGTGAGCAAGAGGTTAGTACAATATCCCGCTCATTAAAAGCAATTGCCAAGGAGCTAAATGTACCAATACTTGCCCTATCGCAGCTTAACCGATCGGTTGAAACCCGTGGCGGTAATAAGCGTCCGCAGCTATCTGACCTTCGCGAATCGGGTGCAATTGAGCAGGATGCCGATATGGTGCTATTTATACATAGACCAGAATACTACGGATTTATGGAGGATGAGGAGGGCAACTCGCTTGTTGGTTTAGCTGAAATAATTGTTGCTAAACACCGTAATGGTGCTGTTGGCGATATAAAACTTAGGTTTAGGAAAGAGCAAGCTAAGTTTACCGATTTAGACGATATGGAGTTTACCGCATTTTCAGTTGATGGGTCAACAGCTCCACAGGCTGTTACCTACGGTTCGAAAATGAATGAGGATCCATTGCCTTCAACATCAGGTAATTCCGATTTCGATTTCCTGTCGGGTCCAATATCCGACGACGAAATTCCGTACTAAATTTATAGGATTTTTTTTAGCTCAAGCAACGATGATATTTCGTAGGTTACGCTTTGGCTGTGCTGCTCTCGGTTTGGGTTGAAAAATATTTGATCTATTCCAAATGCTTTAGCGCCTAGTATATCCGCTTCTAAATCATCGCCTATCATTACGCTTTCGGCTTTGCGTGCATTTGCCGACGATAGCGTATAGCCAAATGCCTCGGGACGAGGCTTGTGATACCCTGAGATTTCCGAAGTTATTACTTTGGTAAAGTAACTCGAAAGGCCACAAAGTTCCAGCTTAGTGAATTGAACTTCGTTAAACCCGTTGGTTATAATATGGAGTACGTATTTTTCTTTAAGGTAATTAAGAACTTCAACAGTATGAGGCATTAATGCAGTTTTTTTTGGGCTTTCATCAATGTATTGCTGACCAATTACCATTGATAAATCCTTACTTCGAATGCCATAATCACCTAGAGTTTTTTCAAAGCGCTTATATCGTAAAACTTCTTTTTTCATTTTCCCATTTTGGTAGCTATTCCACAATCGGGAATTATGAACGTTAAACGTTTCAATAAAATGATTGGGATCAGGTGCATAGTCGCCTAAATTATGCCTATGGAACAGATCAGTTAGCGTGAGTCGCATGTTGCTCTCAAAATCCCAAAGCGTTCTATCCAAATCAAAAAAAATGTGCCTGTATTTCATTGTCTAAATATTTTCAGAGCAAATATAGTGAGATTGCATAAGCCGATTGCATTAAACGTTCAAATTATAGCATATTGATTTAGGCGTTAAAAATCTATTACCTTTGCACACGTTAAGGCAATAGGTAAATAAATGGTTGCACAGTTGTAACCTAAAACTAATGAAATATATAATTTGAAATTCAAAGATTTTAACTTTAATAATTCGGTAATAGAAGGCATTGAAGCCATGGGGTTTCAGGAGCCTACTCCCGTACAGCAGCAGGCCATTGGGCCAATAATGCACGGTAACGATGTAATTGCCTGTGCGCAAACTGGCACGGGTAAAACAGCAGCTTTTGTGCTACCAATAATGAGTAAGCTTGCAAGTTTACCTGCAAAACTAAACTATACTAGTACATTAGTTATTGTTCCAACACGTGAGCTTGCGCTACAAATCGATCAGCAACTTGAGGGTTTTGGCTATTATGCACCAGTTAGTTCAGTTTCGGTTTACGGAGGTAACGATAGTGTTGGCTGGGATAAGCAACGTCTTGCAATACAAAATGGAGTTGATTTTATTATAGCTACACCTGGCCGTTTAATCCAGCATCTCCGAATGGGGTATGTTAACCTTTCGAGGGTTGAGCACTTGGTGCTCGACGAAGCTGACCGAATGCTCGATATGGGTTTTTATGAGGATATAATGGAAATTGTTGCCCAACTACCAAAAAAAAGGCAAACACTCCTCTTTTCAGCCACCATGCCAAGTAATATTCGTAAGCTTGCTAAGAGTATAATGAGCAAACCTACCGAGATAAACATTGCAGTTTCTAAACCTGCCGAAAATGTTTTGCAAGCCGCCTATTTTGTCGACGATTCCGATAAGATCAAACTACTCGCTCATTTACTGGTAGATAAAAAGAACGTAAATAGCGCAATTATTTTTACCTCAACTAAGGTGAAGGTGAAAAGTATCGAAAAACTTCTCCGAAGCGAAGGCTTATCGGTAAATGCCATACATTCCGATTTGGAACAAAAGCAGCGCGAAGAGGTGCTCCGCCAGTTCCGAAATAGGTCGTTCCAGCTGCTTGTTGCCACCGATATTATTGCCAGAGGAATTGATATTGAGGATATCGATTTAATTGTAAATTATGATGTTCCGAACGATCCCGAAGATTATGTGCACCGCATTGGGCGAACTGCTCGTGCGCAATCCGATGGAGTTGCACTTACCTTTGTGAACAAAAAGGAGCGAAAGCTATTCGATAGAATTGAACAATTTACCGAACGAAAAATCTTCCGAATTCCTCTTCCGAATCTATAGTTTCTCACCTGTTTTTATCTATTGTGTTGATTTTCAGTTTTAAACGATCGATTAATGTTTTTGTCGGCATAATTCTATTTTAAGTATTCTTAATGCGCTGTTAATCAGGTGCTGTTAAAAAAAATACATCAAAAAGCTAACTAAACGTTACCAATTTTACCAACGGATTTATTAACGTTGTACCCGCAAATTGCGAAAAAGTTTTTTTTGGACAAACAAATCTATTACTAACCAACAAAGGATTGATATGCCTTTAAAAAGAAAAATTCTAGAGCTCAAAAAGCGCAAGGAGGAAATCCTGCAGGGCGGAGGAGAAAAAGCCATAGCCAAACAGCAGGCTATGGGAAAACTTACTGCCCGCGAAAGGGTTGTTGCGCTACTCGATGAAGATTCGTTTAACGAGTACGATCTTTTTGTAGAGCACGAAGCACGTGATTTTGGTATGGAGAGTAAGATTCTTCATGGCGATGGTGTAATAATTGGAACTGGTACCATTTATGGCGCTCCCGTTGCCATTTTTGCACAAGACTTCACTGTTGCTGGTGGATCGCTTGGCCTAATGCACGCTCGCAAGATTACCAAAATTATGGATTATGCCCTTAAAATGCGCATTCCACTAATTGGAATTAACGACTCAGGAGGAGCGCGTATACAAGAGGGGGTTAACTCACTGGCAGGTTACGGTGAAATCTTCTTCCGTAATACTCTTGCAAGCGGTGTTATACCTCAAATTTCGGTTATTCTTGGCCCATGCGCTGGTGGTGCGGTGTACTCGCCAGCATTAACCGATTTTGTTTTTACCGTAGACAACATCTCAAAGATGTTTATTACTGGTCCTGAGGTAATTAAAACTGTTCTGGGTGAGGAAATTTCCATGGAAGAACTTGGAGGAGCCCGAGTGCATGCTGAAATAACAGGTAATGCTCATTTCTTTGCTGAGAGTGAAATGGAATGTTTTGAGCAAATAAAAAAGCTCATAACCTATATTCCTTGGAACAACACGCGCAAAGCGCGTAGGTTTGAGCCTAAGGATCCGAAGCCTGAGTTTAATATTGATGATATTGTTCCAGGCGATCCAAAGCAACCTTACGATGTTCGCGATGTTATTCGCTCAATTGCCGACGATTCCGATTTCTTCGAGGTGCAAGAGTATTGGGCATCAAACATTGTAATTGGCTTTGGCCGAATTAATGGCGATACCGTTGGCTTTGTAGCCAACCAAGCGCTTGTGCTTGCAGGTGTACTCGATGTAGACTCATCTGACAAAGCAGCCCGATTTATTCGCTACTGCAACGCATTTAGCATCCCCATTATTACGCTTGTTGACCTTCCAGGGTATCTGCCAGGGGTCGATCAGGAGCATGCGGGTGTTATTCGCCACGGAGCAAAAATGCTTTACGCTTATAGTGAGGCTACTGTTCCAAAAATTTCAGTTATTCTCAGAAAAGCATATGGTGGTGGATACATTGCCATGAACTCTCGCCACTTGCGTGCCGATTTTGTTTTCGCTTGGCCAGGTGCCGAGGTTGCTGTAATGGGACCTGAGGGCGCGGCAAATATTATCTTCCGTAAGGAGATAATGGAATCGGAAGATCCTGATAAAATGCGACGCCTTAAGGTGAAGGAGTATAAGGAGAAATTTGCAAATCCATACGTTGCCGCTGCCAAAGGTTATATCGATACAGTTATTGAACCTTCAGAAACGCGCAAGCTAATAATTCATGCTTTAGATGTTTCGGTAAACAAGGTGGTTGATACACCTTGGAAGAAACATGGAATTCCACCATTTTAAAAAACATTTTGGAAGCTATGACACAAGATAAAAAGACCAATAAAGCCCAAAGCCCAAAGGTCAAAACATGCATTGCAGAGCATCCAATGTTTAAAATGATGGTAGTGGAAGGTACGAAGTACAGAACGCTTACTACCAGAAAAAATGAGATGCGAACAAAGTGGGAGGCACCTAAGCTCAAAGAGCTTAAATCGTTTATCCCTGGTACTATAATCAAAGTAGCCGTTAAGTCAGGCGATAGGGTTGAACCAGGCGATTTGCTCATGATTTTCGAAGCCATGAAAATGCAGAATAAGGTGTTATGCCCATTCCCAGGAGTTATTAAAGCCGTTAACGTTAAAGAGGGAGAGAGAATTCCCAAGGGCTTTATTATCGCTGAATATGAGTAACAAATAGAATCGGGGTTTATTCCCCGATTTTTTTTTTGAGTTAACCCTTTACTGTTAGCTTATAATGGATAAAAACATTTAAATAATTATGAATAGTATCCCATATTGTTACTATTTTTGGCTCGGCTAAACAAAGTGTACTAAACATTAAAATATCCCTTTTACCATGGAAGTTACTGTAGACATTGCAAAGGAATTAGGCCTTTTACCCGATGAGTTTGATATGATAAAAAAAATTCTTGGACGAACTCCAAACTATACCGAACTAAGCATTTTTTCAGTGATGTGGAGCGAACACGCATCGTATAAGAACTCAATTAAATGGCTTAAAACGTTACCACGTAAAGGGGATGCAATTTTAGCCGAAGCAGGTACCGAAAACGCTGGTTTAGTTGACCTTGGCGACGGGCTAGCCTGTGCTTTTAAAATTGAATCGCACAATCACCCCTGTGCCGTTGAACCATACCAAGGTGCTGCAACAGGTGTGGGAGGAATAAACCGCGATATTTTTACCATGGGTGCGCGTCCGGTTGCTCAGCTAAACTCACTTCGCTTTGGCGATATTAAGCTCGATAGAACTAAATGGCATATTAAAGGCGTAGTTAAAGGTATTGGCGATTACGGAAATGCTTTTGGTATTCCGGTGGTTGCTGGCGAAGTATTTTTTGATGAATC
>CAZGQZ010000087.1:0-1057 GCA_964527985.1 uncultured Rikenellaceae bacterium
TGCCTGAACAAAAAAACAACCCGTTTGTTATTCGAATAACAAAAACAAATATCATGAAAGCAATAACAAACATAGTTCAACAACTTGAAGAGAAGGCATCCCTTTGGATGCAGAATTACGGACTAACCCTACTTCGGATTAGCATCGGTATTGTCTTTTTTTGGTTTGGAATTCTTAAATTCTTCCCTGGCGTTAGCCCAGCACAAGATTTAGCCATACGAACCATAAGCCTCTTAACCTTTAACCTCATATCGGCAAAAGCAATTATTATAATGCTTGCATCGTGGGAGGTGATAATTGGACTAGGCTTTATTACTGGAAAATTTATGAGAGCCACCCTTGTTTTATTGTTTGCTCAAATGGCAGGAACGTTCACTCCAGTATTCCTTTTCCAAAATGAAGTATTTACTGCAATACCCTACGCTCCAACGCTCGAAGGCCAATATATTATTAAAAATATTGTAATTATAAGCGCTGCATTTGTTATAGGCGGCAAAGCATTTAAAAGCAAACGAATTGCGAATAGCCGCTCACACAGCATTGGCTCAACAAACAGGGTTGCATAGGGCATAATTGTAATTCACGCTAAGCATAAGTAGTTGGATAAAGGCAAAAAGTATTTATGAGTGCTTTTAAGGTGTAGCCACTTTTTGCAAATTTTATTTCATGCTGTGGAAATTTGCAATTATCTTTAAACTTTAATTTAAGGCATGGGTAGCGAAATGTATCTGCTTAAAGTTAAAGGTAATGGTGCCGATGCAGATTTTCTGCAAATTCGCGATGCGAACTTCTCGCTCATAGCAAATGTTCGTTTTGTTCAGCAATTACAAAGCCTTAGTCGGATTATTGAAGATGAAAAGATTGTTGTAAAAATAAAAAACATGGCCGAAATGTTACCCCATGGCAAGCTAACCAAAATTGAAGTATAAATGGCACTCGACACGATTATTGAGTTTAAAAAAGCATCTATCTTTCAGGACGATAACCTAGTTCTTGCCGATGTTAACCTTAAGGTTGATAAAGGCGAATTTATTTACCTGATAGGTAAAGTTGGAAG
>CAZGQZ010000087.1:1157-10110 GCA_964527985.1 uncultured Rikenellaceae bacterium
ATGAAAAAGCGCATTGATGATGTGCTTGAAAAAGTAGGTCTGAAGCATAAAGATTTCAAAATGACCCATCAACTCTCGGGGGGCGAGCAGCAGCGTATTGTAATTGCGCGAGCTTTACTTAATAATCCCGAAATAATTCTTGCCGATGAGCCAACGGGAAATCTCGACCCTGAGACCTCGGACGAAATTATGAAGATTCTTTTCGATATTGCTGCATCTGGAAGGGCTGTGATTATGGCAACGCACAATTACGGCTTGCTAAAGAAATTCCCTTCGAAAACATTGCGTTGCGAAAAAACTCGACTTGTTGAAACTGAGCATACATCGGAGATTGACTTTGATAGCCTTATGGATTAGCGCCTAAACGAAAGCACAATCGCCATCGCCCTCTAAAAAATTTGCACCTTTTAGCCTATCGGCTAAAGCATCGGTAGCAAAATAATTTCGATACTGTACTCGCGATAGCAAAGCAAAAGGCACAAGCCTTTTAATTGCATCAGCAACCTCGGCATGGTATACGGTTAGCCTATTGCCCCCAATGGCCATGGCATACTTAGCCACGAGTCTAGCAAACAACTTGGTATCGGCACTCTCGCAATGCAGGTAAGGTACCGAAACCGCTCCATCAGTAAAATTTACAATTACAATACCCAGTAAATTAGCCTCTCGATAAACCTTAACCAAATGCTGATCAAACCTTTTAGGCGATGCAGAAAAGAAATATTTTTCACCCAATCTATCGCCCATAGGCGATGAAACTAACCACGGATTATCTACAATCCAATCGAGTTCCTGTCGTTTTCGCTGTGTTGGTGTGTTCAGTGTTGCCTTTTCGAATATCGCAGCTAGCTCGTCGTCGGAATGATATAAATTCTCAAACTGCAAACCTTTTATCCTTAAAAACTTAGCAAATAAGGGCAATGGATTTATAAAGGTTAGAATAAAATCGGCTGTAAGCCAAAGCGGCTTTAAAAGCCGAAATACTTTACCTCGCTTACTCAAAATGGACCAGAAGCAGGGCCTCAGGTATAACCTTACCCCCTTTGCCGATTGAATGAGTTTAAATTGCCCAGTTTTATCGTACACAGCCTTCGACTCCAGAGCGTAATTTGTAAAAAGCAGATTTCCATTCCAATCGCTATTTGCTTCGTTAAAAAGCAGTGAGGCTATTCCTTTGCGCCTAAAGCTGGGTTTTACCCAGTTCCCGCTAAGCCAAGCAACCCTTTGGGTTGTATTACCAATACTAACATTATCAGGAAGTAATGTTCTGTAGCCAATCATCTCCCCATTGAAATAGGCCAAATATAGCACAACATCATCGGGGTTTGCCCTTGGGTTTTGCACATACGATTTTGCCCTATGCCTACTAATTGGCACAACGTCCATTTTTGTATATGTTGGACTATTGGTTAAACTCAACAATTCGGAAATTGTATATCTTTTTATGCTAGTCATGTCCCAACTTATCGGTATGCTTACCCACCAGTTTTTTTGCAAGATAATAAAACAGCTCCGATTTCAATTGCCCTTTTGCTCCCAAATTACAATTTTCCATTGGTATCCGATGAACGAAGCGCGAATTTGCAGTTGGCTTATAACCCGAGGTTCCAACCATTAAATCAAGTTTAGGGTTGTTGCCAATAAAATGCTGATACAATCGCTTATCGGCTCCAAAGCTGGTAAACGGAAAGGCAAACAACCGTGGCTGATTGGGAATACTACTCTGAACCCAATCAACGCTTTGCTGAATTTCAGCAATCTGCCTTTCGAATGGAATCTCCGAGAAAAGAGGATGCGATAAGCTGTGTCCTCCTATTGTATGCCCTTTTTTGCTTAAATCCAAAAGCTGGCTTAGCGTAAGGTAAGGTTTGTGCTTTTGCAAATAATCGCTAAAATCTATTCCAACTTCTGTAGCAATGCTATGTATTTGATCAACTTGATTATAGCCTAAGCTTAGAATTGCCTTTGTGGCCTGCTGCTCGTTGGTTATCTTCTTGTCTGTTAATCTGCTTATAGCATCAAACAGGTTAGTACTGCTAGTAGCAGAAAAATGATTAGCAATTAGGCTAAGCTTACACCTAAAAAGCATATCCTTATTGTCGACAAAGTATGGATTTACAAAGAAGGTGGCCGGAACGCTATACTTTGAAAGAATTGGCTCAACTACCGAGTGTATCTCACTAAAACCATCGTCGAAGCTAAGGAATATTGCAGCCTTTTTTAGCTTGCGTTGACCTGAAAGAACCATTGGCACATCGATAGCCGAAATAGGCTCGAAATGCTTAAGGTAGAAAAGCAAATGCTTTTGGAACTGCTCTGGTGTGAATACGCGATATAGCGATGCTAAATGCAAAGGAAGTCTATCAGAAACCGTATGATAAAACGGAGCCACAAGGCTAGGTTTGACCATACTTTTTATAAGACCAAAGGGCAAAGGCTTTGATATTGCTTTAACAACCGACCGAGTCATCGCCTAAAGAGGTTAATGTACCAAGGAAGCCTATTGATAATAATGTGATTATACTCACATGGCGATCCGCCGAAGCCAGCATAAAATCGGGCAACCGATTCAACATTCGATCCCTCAAAATCGAGCACTAGGTGCGATTCAGCATTCTGCTGAATAAAATGATCGACCAGAGCAAACATGGCTCTATTGCTCTTTCCCTCAGCCGTTGACGATGCCAAAAGATATATTGCCTTGCCATTCGACTTAAGGAACAAAACCCCGCCACAAAGCTCGTTGTGTTTATCGTAAGCACCATAAACCTCTCCTACCCCGTTGGCTACCGATTGCGTAACTAGCTTGATTAGCGTATCGAAATGCTTCTGTTTTAAAGGTACTATCTGGTTTCCCTTTTTAAGCTCAATTAGCTTTTGAGCACTAAGCCCTTTAACCACGCTTACATTATAGGCAACCGCTTTAGAAATATTTCGTTTTGTATTACTTGAATACCTCGAAGAAATGGCAGGGTAAGGCTCAATAAGATCGAGATGATAGGTAACCCTTGGGATAACTTTTGCTTTAGGATAGCTTAGCTTGATAAAAGTATTTAGATTTATTGCCACAAATCTAAAGTGCTCCGGAATTGCATCAAGAAATTTACTTACCAGCTCATGGGTAATATGACCAGCCGAAAACAAACCTAACTGCTGTGTAAAAAAGGGCTGATAAACATAGCTTATGCCAAACTTTGTATTGAAGGTTAAAGGGAATACGGCCTCGTAATCGTTACCAATAAGTGCATCCCAACTCTCGGCAACAATATCGAGATACCATGAATAGGCATACACCATACCGTTTACCGATTGGGCAACGCAAGCATCCCATTTGGCAGTATCAATATCGTTGCGCTTAACGTAAGCTATTTTCAAAACGGATAAACTCTTTAATAATTACACATTAGGTAGTGCTCAGCTCACCAGTTCCAGCAACAATTCTATCAAGAACTTGTTCCCAGCCTTTCCATTCGTTAATACCCGACAAACTCTCGTTATGCCACACCAATGAAAAGGTTCCGTTTACCTCCTTAACCTTTTGAGCCATGCTCAAAGTTTGGCTAACTGCCTCATTGGCCGACAAACCCAACCCTTGCAACAGAGCCCTATCCATAACCTGAAAAGGGACTATTTTCAAAGGTAGCTCTTTTTCATCAACTAAATCGTAAAAACGGAAGGGTGTACAAGTGCTTGCCCTAAAACCAATAGCATTGGAATAACCCATACTGTAGTCGGTTTGTATTCCTAAGCTATAAAGCAACTTATACGTTTGGGGTATTGCAATTTTCAGAAAATGCTGCCGGCTTATTGAAACTTCTTTGGCTAAAACCTCTTGCAATGCATTTAGCTCCGACCTAACTTTTTCCATTGATGTTCCTGAGCCATACGAAGGGTGAATCCCAACCTCATATTTTTCAGCAATTTGTTTCAATAGAGTTCTCATTGACGAGTTATGCATACTAACATGCCTATCGAACTTACTGAGCTTGCCGCCAAGCACAAAAAATTTTGCTTGTGGAATATTTCGGAAAAGATGAAAAATACTTGAGTACGTATCAAATGGATCGGGCAAAGCATGTAAATTTACCAATAACCGCCTAATAGCCTCACCGAAACGGAGGTTACAAATTGACTTGCCCGTGCTAAGCAGAAAACGCCTAAACCCCTTGTGCTTGTATGCAAACGCATTGTCAATATCGATTGTGGGGATAAAACAAAACGATGCCGAGTTTGGCTTTGCCATTTGATACTTGCTTTCAATTATTTTCGACAACTCCTTCACCCACAAATCAACCAAAGGGATGGTTAAAAATTCTTCTTTAAACGCCAAACTATCCTCAGCCTTAAAGCGTCCATGCTCATCGGGTTCAAACTGCAAATACTCCTCGTACCGCGAAATAAGATAAAAAGAGGCAGCAAAAATATCGAAGGGGATATCAGCATTACGGTTCGTTAAAAAGAAAACGGGCATGTTTTGCCAGCGCAAAACTTCAAACGATTGTTTATGAATTTCACCATCAAACAGCATCCCATGAGGTGTAATATAGATACATTCTGTAAATTTGGAGTGGGAGTAGCAAACCTTAAGACCATGAAACGATGTAAAATCATTTGGATTTTGAGTGAACGATACATCAAAACCCAACATGTTTTTAAAGATATGCTTAACGATATACGTTAACCTATTCGACTTAAAATCAGAAAAGAAAAGAATTTGCATCCTCGTGTTTTTCGTTACGACTAAAGTACCCAAATTATTCTGAAATCCATAAACCAGAAAAATGCCAATTACTATTATATCTGCTTTTAGTAAGAACATTTATAACTTAGCAAAACTAGAAATTTAAAAAAACAGCAGAGTATCATGAAAACTCTAAACACAGTAATTACAGGAACAGGCTGCTATGTGCCAAGTAAAATTGTGAAAAACAGCGATTTTGTTTCGCAAGTATTTTTCGAAAAAGACCAAACAGCCATTGAGAGCGAAGGCGATACTATTGTTAGCAAATTTAAGGATATAACGGGTATTGCTGAGCGCAGATGGGTATCGGAAAACCAAAACACATCGGACATTGCAGCCATTGCAGCCGAAAAAGCCATAGAGGATGCAGGAATAGACCGTGAAACAATAGATCAAATAATTTTTGCAAATGACTTTGGCGATATTTTTCCTGACACCATACAAACCGATTTGCTTCCCAGCCTTGCATCGAGGGTTAAGCATTTGCTAAATATTCAAAACCCCGCTTGCATTCCTTATGATATTATTTTTGGTTGCCCAGGCTGGATACAGGGTGTTATACAGGCCGATGCCTATATAAAATCGGGGTTAGCAAAACGTTGTTTGGTGATTGGAAGCGAAACCCTTTCACGGGTTATTGACGTTTACGATCGCGACTCGATGATATTCTCCGATGGCGCTGGAGCAGCCATTATTGAAGGAGTTGAGAGCGATGAAAAAGTTGGAGTGCTTTCAACTGCAGCTATATCGCATACAAATGAGGAGGCGTACTACCTTTACCTTGGCAAATCGAATGCGCCCAAGAGCAATCCAAATATTAGGTATATTAAAATGCACGGACGTAAGATATATGAGTACTCTCTTTCCCACGTTCCCACGGCCATGAAAACAGCGCTCGATAAATCGGGGGTTCCTATTGATGAGGTAAAAAAAGTGCTAATTCATCAGGCCAACGAGAAAATGGACGAGGCCATTGTGAAACGTTTCTTTAAGCTATATGGAATTAGAAGAGATGTATCGAGCATTATGCCAATGAGCATTTACGAGCTAGGCAATAGCTCTGTAGCAACTGTACCAACTCTTTACGACATGATTCTAAAGGGAAAGCTAAAAAACCACCAAATTAACAAGGGCGATATTCTTGTATTCGCATCGGTTGGTGCTGGTATGAATATAAACTCATTCGTTTATAAACAACAATAGCTCTTCTTTTTGAAAAATAAATTACTGATTTGAACAAACAATTAGGGTGCAATTGAATCCAGTCAATTGCACCCTAAACCTGCCAGAGGCAGACAATCATCAATAAATCCTCTGCTATTCCTTAACCACTTTCATTACCTTTTTAATACCATTCGCTCCCTCAATCTGTAGCAAATACATTCCAGAGGAAAGCTCAGAAGTGCTAATAGCACCTTTGATATCGGTAACAACAAGAACTTCCTGCCCAATAATATTGAAAAATGCAATTCTGCTTAGGCTATTAGATGGCATAATGCTTAGGCTTGTTGTAAAAGGATTTGGGTAAATTTTTACATCGCTAAACCCATCAATAGTAATACTACTTAACGGCGAAAACGATGCGGTTATTTCCAAATCATCGGTAAGGGTTACAACCTGACTAGCCTCGGCAGAAACCAAATCTCCCGACCAACCATCGAATTGATAACCACTCAAGGGACTAGCCACTAAGTTTAACGACGATCCTTGCTCGGCTGTAATTGGACTTGCGTATTCAACTCCATCTACCTCAACTTCACCTTCGCCCACAATATTTATGGTTAGCAAGTAATTTACAACTTGCGGAATTACAACAAAAGTTGGGCTTACGGTTTCGTTGCCGTCGTTATCGGTTGCCTCAACAGCATAAAAAACATCGCCTTCGGCCAAAGGTAGCTGAAGCGAAACCGAGTAGCTATTACCGCTTAAATGCTGCATTGAGGTACTTTGCGAAAGGGTTTCGGCAGAACTCCCGTAGCTAAGCAATACCTGCTCAATAGTTCCATCGGCATCGGTTACCTCAGCTAAGAAAGTCACCTCCTCATCGTTCAAAGGCGATTCAGGGGTATGTGATATATCGCCAAACACAGGCGATTGTGGAGGATTACTCAAATTTGTCCAGCCCAAATTATCAATGGCAATGCGTGTGGCACCGTTTGAAACAAGCTTTATGGTAAAATCTCCAGAAACGTTAATATTGCTAAATGTTGACGAATTAACCACATCGGATACTGCAACAGATTCACCAATTTGCTGGTCGTTGACAAAAAGGGTAATCTCTCCGCCCGAGCCCGAAAACTTTTGCTGATGCTCAAACGTTACCGAAGAAACGCCACCTGCTAGTGTCTGCGAAATCAGGTAGGTATCGCCCGCATCCTTTAAACAAATGGCTCTACCATCAATCTCCTGATCGGTTCGTGCGTTTGTTGCCGACCACTCAATACCGTTGTCGCCTGTCCACTCACGAGTTGTGTACGACGAGCTAGTTTCGGGCATAAGGGTAAATGTTTCAACCCAATCGCCTCCTGAGCCTCCCTCCGAAACGTTAATATCAAAAGTTTGTGTTTTGCTCAAATCATTGGCAGTGGCTAAAACCGCCACTCCGTTAACACCTATATTATCTTGCGTTGGCGTTCCGTAGAGTATGGCTGTGCCATTACCATTATCGGTTAGCGTAAGCCAAACGGGCAAGGAAGCAGCATCAAACGAAACCGTCTGACTTTCGTCGCCCTGCACACTAGCCTCAATAGTGTACGAGTACTGCTGGCTAACAATTGCCGAGGTTACAGGAGTTGATGTGAAAATAATTTCTGGTGTAACAACACTAACCAGAATGGTAAAACTTTGCTCGGCAGCTGATTCGCCATCGGTTGCAGCTAGCACAACACTATGCTCTCCCTCGTCGGACTCAGCGGGAATACCCGATAGCGAAGCCGTTCCGTTTGAGCCACCGCTAAACGAAAGCCATGCTGGCTTTTGGGTACAGGATATTTCAATTGGGCTACCATTACCTCCGGTTGCAGTTACGCTGTAGCTATATTGCTCCCCCGCATTAATGGCTGTGGCTGGAGTTGATGAGAATGACACCTCGGGGGTTCCGTCGCCCCAAATTAGGTTAACGTACTCGGGGTGATCGATGAAAGGATTACGATTATGCTGGTGTTTCGCATAAATCATATTGTTTCTATCAATCTCCTTTTGGCTAACTGGATCCTGCTCATGCCAATCCATTAACAAATTAAGAGCCCACTCGGTAAATACGGGGAATGAATTGCCTGCCAGCATAGGAGAACTCCAACTTGAAATATTGCTCTCATATCGAGTGGCCATATAAAAATAACCACGGGCGAAATCACCCTTATACTCATCAATGGGTTCGAACACAGTACCTGAGTAACCAGGATACGAACTAGTTCCTAACTTTGAACCGTTGGTTGAAGTCCACGAAGCACTACCTACCTCACCAAAAGGATAATTGCTTCGCTTTCCATTTACATATCCATCGGTTGGAACTATATGGAATAATTCAGTATACATAGGACTTGCATCGCTAAACCAACTTTTCGGAAACGAGTGCTCACGATTGTAACAACTACCTTCACCAGAATAATTTCCGCATTGATCGGATATAAAAGTAAATTCGTATGCAGGTGTTCCTTCAGGAACATCGGAATACATATCCCAAACTTTTCCATTGGGTTTAGCATCAGTATCTAGAAAAGCAGTCCATATTTCACTATAGCTTAATACGGTATGATTATCAATAATATTTCTTAGTGCGGTTTTAAGCTGTTCACCCGATAATCCATCAGCCTCATCGTAATACCCTGCAGGTGCTTGCGCTATTGAAAAAGCAATGGAGATAAAAAGGGAATAAAAAACCAGTAGTAATTTCTTCATAATATTTAAAGGTTAAAAATTTACATATTACTCATTACGGCCATTCCATAATTTGGTTCTATTATCCTTTTGGTAAAACCAAATAAAAAAAAGGGGCACAAATATAGCACATATAAGTCAGCACTTATAAGTACAAGTCCAATCTTTCGTAAAACGAATAATACTATTGACAAAAAACGCTGTATGTGCAAATTTGATTTGAACAAAGTTTTTATTGAAATAAATTGTAAAAACCATATTTACCCTTACTTTTGCAAAGCAAACCAAAGAATAATTATAACATGGACGAGGACCCTTATCCTAGTAGTTACA
>CAZGQZ010000088.1:0-10094 GCA_964527985.1 uncultured Rikenellaceae bacterium
GCCTCTTGCATAGAGGCATAGTCGTTGGGTCCTTGCACGGTTTTTATGTTAAATAGTCTGTACTCCTTTTTGGCGGGACGTGCATTTTTAAAAACCACACATGCTGAAACCGGATTAGTTCCCTGAGTATTAGAATTATCGAAACATTCGATATGAACAGGAAGATCCTTTGTGCGGAAATCCTTTTGCAGAGTTTTTAGTATTCTGCTGCTACGTGAGGCAGAATCTCTCTTTTCTTGAGCAACTTTTTGAGCATTTGCAAAAGCTCTAACATTCCTCTCGGAAAGGGTTAGAAGGCTTTTCTTATCACCTCTAGTTGGTAAAACATACTTTGCTCCGCTAATTGAAAACTCAGGAAGCAATGGTACAATTATTTCTTTTGCTGAACTACTTACTTTTTGCCTTATATCTGAAATTGCTGTTGCTAGCAATTCAGTTTCTGATTCGTCTAAATATTTCTTAATCTGTACATTATGAGCCTGTATTACAGATCCCTGAATAACTTTGAGATAGTTTACAAAAGCGACCGATGGTTCGCTTATAATTGAAAATACATCAATATCGCTAAGTGTTTGGCTAACTATGCTCGACTTAGCCTGATATCTCGACAATGCATCTATCTTATTCTTAAGTAGTTGAGCCTCTTCAAATCGATATTCGCTTGCTTTTTGCTTCATTTGCTTTTCTAGCACCTTTTTAACAGAACTAATGTTTCCTTTGAGAAGATCAACTATTTGCAAAATGTTTTCGTTATACTCTTCTTCACTTTGATTCGCAATACAGGGTGCTTTGCAATTCCCTATTTGAAATTCCAGACAAGGTTTAAATCTTTGTTTACTAATATTTTCATTGGTTAAACTTAAAGTACATGTGCGTAACGGATAAAGCGACTTTACTAAATCGAGCATTGACTTTAATACTACTCCAGAGGTATATGGGCCGAAATACTTGCTTCCATCGCTTTCAATTCTTCTAGTAGAAAAAACGCGAGGGAATGGCTCATTCTTTATGCAAATCCACGGATAAGATTTATCGTCTTTAAGTAAAATGTTATACCTGGGCTGAAGCTTTTTAATTAGGTTATTTTCTAAAAGTAAAGCATCGCTTTCGGTATCAACAACAATATGCTTAATGTCAACTATTTTTGAAACAAGTACTCGTAGTTTTGCGCTATCGTAATGGGATCGGTTAAAATATGACGATACCCTTTTGCGAAGGTTTTTTGCCTTACCAACATAAATTATCTCTCCCTTGCTACTATAAAACTGATATACACCAGGTTTATCGGGCAAATTAGTAATTTGCTGAGATATAGAATTATTGGTCACAATATGAAAGGGCTAATAAATACACTAGTATAAAAAGTCCATTACATCGGCAATATAAACAAATAGTAAAGACAAGCAAAAGGCAATAATTGGGGCTATTGCCCACATTCCGAAGAACTTACGCACTTCTGTTTTCCTGAAAATATTTTTAATACCAAGTTTTGCTATTCCAATTCCTAAAATTGCTCCAACATTTAGCTGAACCAATGATGTAGGAATTCCTTTTGTTAATGATGCTAGTAGTAATAATGAAGCAGAAACAAATGCAATAATTACTGCTTCGATTCGGCCAAAAAGGAACAGCTCTTTTCCCGTATTTCGCAAAATTTTATGGCCAAAAATAGAACTTCCGATTCCGAAACAGGGAGCTATAATTAGAATTGAGAATATGGTAACCATCCAATAGGTATCATCGGGATCGAGCCCAAGTTCATTAATTGTCATTGATGTTATGGGACCAACGGCATTGGCTACATTGTTGGCTCCAATGGAAAAGGCTACGTATAGAGATACGGCAACTAACAAACCTTTTAGCACATAGCTATTGTTAATTTTACTAGATATGGTATATCCTCTTCGTCTAAGGGGTTTGTATATGTATCTCCCTATTACAAAGCATAACATTAATGATACTAGTGGAAGAATGAGCCAAGTGGGTATAATTTCGTAGAAAAGGGTTTTCGGATTGAAATCTTTAAAATATATACCTGGTGCTGCTAGGGCAAATATTGTTGATTGACTTGTTGATTGCGGAATGCCGGCAATATTTGCGACGAAAAGTGAAACTGCTACAGCAAAAAAAACGATTGTTATAACTACGTTATTAATTAAGTAGGGATTAAGAATTTCAGTTCCAACTGTATTTGCAGTTTGCTTCCCGGCTATTACTGCGCCAAGAAAAACCATTATTCCGAAAATACCGGGAATTAAAGTCCTGCGGATAGCGTTTGCACCAAAGGCAGCTGAGAATGATGGACCGGTACCACTACCGCCCATATTTACTGCCAAAAACATAGCAACTAAAAAGGGTACGAGCATATTCCTATATTTTAAAAGAAAAAGTAACCCACATAATAAACAAGGATTACTCTAACTACAAATATAGGGAATTACTCAAAAAGAGAAATTGTTTTAAAATTAATGCTGTCGAAAAGACCGTTGTGGTTAATTTTTATTTCGGGAATAACAGTAAGTGCCATAAACGATGCTGTCATGAAAGGACTTTTTAATGAACAACCAGAATCTTTCACTTTATTATTAAGCTGTTCGTATATTTCGCTAACTTTTTCACCATACTCATCGGTCATTAGTCCAAAATAGGGTAGTCGTAATCCTTCTCCTTCCACACCATTAAAAAAGCAAATACCTCCCCTATTTTCTACAATCCATTTAAGGGAAGCTTCGAGGCTAACATCGTCACATCCTACGGCAACTATATGGTGACTATCGTGTGCAATACTTGCTGCTAATGCTCCTTTTTTAAGTCCAAATCCCTTTATAAAAGCAACTTGCGGCGGAGTGTCGGAATATCTATCGAGTAACACAATTTTTAAAATATCGTGCTGAGTGTTTGCCAATACTTCACTCCCAAGTTCAACAGGCGTATCAATTACAAGGTTTTTGGTAAGCAACTCTCCATCTATTGCTTCAATTAGATGCATTTTTCTTCCTGTTGCTATGACACTTAGATCTCCAATATATTCTTCTCTAAACAGAAAATTTTCGGGTTTCTCCTCTGGTTGACTAAACTGAACATTTCCATCTTTATAAACAGGTTTTCCCTTTATATGTGTTTCAATAACGTCGAAGTCTTCGAGATTATTCACTAACACAAAATCGGCCGGATCACCTATTCTTAGTTTCCCTATGGGTAAGTTATAATGATCGATGGGTGTAATGCATGCTGCATAAATGGTATCGAATAAATCGTATCCTTTGCCAATTGCTCGTGAAACTATTCTGTTAATGTGGCCATCTTTCAAATAATCGGGATGACAATCATCGGTACAGAACATTATATCCTTAGGATACTTTGAGAGCAGTGGCGATAGGTTCTCGAAATTTTTTGCTGCGCTACCCTCTCGAATCTGAATTTTCATTCCCAACCTAATTTTTTCTTCGGCTTCGGCTTGAGAACTACATTCGTGATCGGTAGATATACCTGCATTAACATATTTTTGCAACATATTTCCACTCAATCCTGGTACGTGACCATCTATTGGTTTTTGTGAATTCTTCGCTGCTTCAATCTTTTTAATAACCTCCTCATCACTATTTGTTACCCCAGGAAAGTTCATCATTTCAGCCAAGAAATAAAAACCATCTTCTGCTATTAGCTCGGAAACTTGTTTTGCATTTAAAACTGCTCCACTTTTCTCCAAGGGTGATGCAGGAACACATGATGGAACACCAAAGAAAAAATTAAATGGCACTTTTGCCGAATTATCTTGCATAAATCTTATGCCGGCAACCCCAGCAACGTTAGCCACCTCATGAGGATCGGTAACTACAGCAACCGTGCCGTGCTTAACAGCCATTTCGGCAAAACGGCTTGGTAAAAGCATAGAACTCTCGATATGCACGTGCGAATCAATAAATCCGGGTAGTACAAAGGGTCCTGCTATTGGTTCGGAAAAAATAATACTTTTAATTTGACCGTTTTCAACTGTAATCTCGGCACCTTTTATGGTTCGTTCAACCGGGTTAACAATATTCCCTTTTACTGTATATATCGAATTATCCATGGTAATATTTATAAAATATTATTAAACTATTTGTTTAATGTTCCACGTGGAACACTTTTGCTTTTTATAATAACGTAATTTGGTTCCACGTGGAACATTATCTGCCTAAATATACCAAAAGTACATTGATGTCGCTTGGCGAGACTCCGGGTATCCTACTTGCCTGCCCAATGGTTTTGGGTTTGATTTTAGTTAACTTTTGCCTTCCTTCGGTACTTATAGATTTAAACTGATCGAAATTTACATTCTCAGGAAGTGTAACATATTCTAAGCGCTTTATTTTTTCGGCTATTTGCTTTTCTCTTTCAATATATCCCTCGTACTTTAAATGTATTTCAACACTTTCTAAAATATCGCTTGTAGGTTGAACAGTATCAATTTTTGTTTTAATATTTATTGATGATTCTATTAATCTGGGAAGACTCACCTCTGGTCGAAGCAATAAATCAATTGCTTTTCGCTTCTGGGTTATAGTAGTTGATGATATAGAAGTTAAATATGGGTTTATTTCGGTTGGCAAAATACTGTCTTGCTTTATAATACTTTCTATGATATCAATTTTCCGGTACTTTTCTCGAAAAGCATCTCCTCGTTCCTTTGAAACAAGACCTAACTCAATTCCAATGGGCGTTAAACGTTCATCGGCATTATCCTGCCTGAGTAGTATTCGGTGTTCAGCGCGGCTAGTGAACATTCTGTAAGGTTCGTCAACACCTTTGGTAACGAGATCATCAATTAGAACTCCTATATATGCTTCATTTCTGTTTAATATAAAATTTGAAAGATTATTGAGGCTGCGGTGGGCATTTATTCCTGCTATTAATCCTTGTGCCGCTGCTTCTTCGTAGCCTGTTGTACCGTTTATTTGGCCAGCGAAATAGAGGTTTTTATAATTCTTCGTTTCAAGTGTGTGATTTAGCTGTGTTGGTGGAAAATAATCGTACTCAATTGCATACCCTGGTCTCAGTATGTGTGCGTTTTCAAATCCTGGAATAGTTTTTAAAGCCTGATATTGTATATCGGCAGGTAACGATGAGCTAAACCCATTAAGATACATCTCATAGGTTTTTTCTCCTTCGGGTTCTAAGAAAAGCTGATGGCTATTTTTATCTGAGAATGTTCTTAGCTTATCTTCAATACTTGGGCAATAACGGGGTCCAATACCTTGAATTGTACCCTGGAATAATGGGCTGAAATCGAATCCTGTTCGCAAAACATCATGAACCTCATCTGAGGTATGCGCAATAAAACAACTTCGTTGAGTTAAGCGATTTGATTTGTCTGTAATAAACGAAAAATATCTTTCCTCCTGCTCGCCTTTTTGTTCAATTAGCTTTGAATAGTCAACTGTTCGACCATCAATACGTACAGGTGTACCTGTTTTCATTCTGCCCGATTCAAATCCTAAATCTTCCAACTGTTTTGTTAATCCTTCTGAAGCTGATTCGCCAATGCGTCCTCCTCCAAAATTAACTTTCCCCACATGTATTAATCCTGACAAAAAGGTTCCATTTGTTAAAACAACAGCTTTACTTTTAATTTCAATACCCATTTGGGTTTTAACTCCTGATACTAAATTGTTATTTAACAGTAAAGTATCCACTCTATCCTGCCAAAGAAAAAGATTTGGAATTTCTTCAAGTGTATCTCTCCAAACTTGTGAAAAAACCATACGATCGCATTGCGCTCTAGGGCTCCACATTGCTGGGCCTTTTGAGCGATTAAGCATACGAAATTGAATTGATGACTTATCGGTGATAACAGCGGAATAACCTCCAAGGGCGTCAATTTCACGAAGTATCTGACCCTTTCCTACTCCACCCATTGCAGGGTTGCAGCTCATTTGGGCCATTTTGGAAATATCCATTGAAATTAGTAGAACCGACGAACCTAGATTAGCTGCGGCTGCTGCTGCTTCGCAACCAGCATGTCCTCCTCCTACAACTATTACATCAAACTCTTTTAGCATTGTTCATTTCCTTTAACTTTAGCAGACAATCATCTTCTGCTTTGCGCATCTGTTTAATTTGGTTTTCTGTTGAATCGTTATAACCAATAAGATGTAAAACACCGTGAACTATAACTCGGTTCAACTCTTGGGAAAATAATTGATTAAACTTATGCGCATTAAATTTTACAACTGGGATGCAAATATAAATATCTGACGAGACAATATTGCCAGTTGTGTAAGGAAATGTAATAATATCGGTGAGATAGTTATGATTTAAATACTCTCTATTTATTGAAAGTATTCGGTTTTCAGAAGTAAAAATAATATTTATTTCACCAACAGAGTAGTTACTATTTTCGATAATTTGAGTTAACCAATTCCTTATTGTACGTCTTCCCTTTAAGGAAAACTTAAAATCATCGTTAAAAAAATTTATGGGCACTTTAGGTTAACTAAATATTGAAAACAAGCTCTACATGAGAACCGTTATCATTAAATATTATATCGTCGGCTAAGTTTTTCATTAGGAATACTCCTCTGCCAGAAACATTTTCTAGATTCTCTGGCTTAGTTGGATCGGGAACTTCGTCGTAATTAAAACCTACGCCCTGATCTTTAACATAAATATGGATAGAACTATCGGATATTTGCACACCTACATCTACAGTCTTACTAATATCAAATTTATTGCCATGAACTATGGAATTATTTACTGCTTCTATTGTGGCAATCAATATCTTACCGTATAAATCCGATGAAAGGCTACATTGCTCAGAAATCTCATCTACTAATTTTTCGATGTGCGATATATTATCGAGCTTGGATTGTATAGTAATCTCTTTTTCCATTGTAAGTTGTATTCTCAAGTGTTTTATACTTTATTATTTAAATAAGGTTTCAATAATAAAGCGTAATTATTGAGCTAGGGCAAAATCCAATTTGTTGGATTTTGGATTTCATTCTCATGCCAAATTTGCAAATTATATATTCCTTTTCCTGTTGTAGGATCGGTATATGCTTGCCCAATTTGTTGTGCCGATTTAACATTATCACCTACTTTTACCCTTACCTTGGTAATATTTGAGTAAACTGTTAGATAGTCGCCATGCCGAATTAATACGGCCATGTTTGATCCTGGTATTGAAACAATCTTTTTAACTTCTCCATCAAAAATTGCTTTTATAGGTGCATTTTGCTGAGTGCTAATATCAACACCATTATTCTTAATTTTAACTCCCTTTAAAACAGGGTGGCTGTGTTCGCCAAAATCACTTGTTATAATTCCCTGCTCAGTAGGCCAAGGTAACTTTCCTTTGTTTCCTTCGAAACCTGCTGATAGCTTTAAATATCGGCCATCGCGAACCTTGGTATTAGCCATTCGTTTTGCTTCTTCAGCAATAAGATCGCTAATGGCCTTATCCAATAATTCCATCGATTTCTTGCGTTCTTCAATTTCCTTTCTCAATTTGCCTTCGCGTTGTCGCAAAGAAATAACGCTCTTCTGATATTTCTTTTGCTCCTGAGAAATTTTAATTACTTCAACATCTTTATTCTTTTTTGATTTTTCGAGTTCATTCTTACTTTGTTGCAAATTTTTTATTTCATTGGCAATCATTTTTTGTGTTACTTCAATCTCAATTGCTTGTTTCTCACGAAATTTTATGAATTGCTGATAAAACCGTAAACGTCGGTAGGCCTGATTAAAATCCTCAGACGCAAAAATAAATACTAATATTTCCATATCAGTTTTATTTTTTTGGGCGAAACGAATGAGCTTGGCATACTCGCGTTTTAAATTTTCTAAATCCTTATTTAATGAGGAAATAAAAAGTGTTTTTTCTTCAATATCGTTTTCTAACAGATCAATCTGCGTATCGAGTTCGTTTATTAGCCTGCTTCGTAAAGTTAGCTGTCGTTTTAAAATATTAATCTGATTAACAGATTGTAATCTATCCTTTTGGGTTTTTTCTAGAAGTTCTGTGGAAAATTGCAGTTCCTGTTCAGTTTTTTGTTTACGCTGCTCTAACTCCTTAAGCGTTTGGCTTTGGGAATTAGCAAATGTGAAAAGTAACAGAAATAGAATACTAAATATTTTGAAGTTCATTTCCTAAAACAGTCATCTTTATGGTTGAGTCTCTAAGCTCGAAATTATGTGTAATTCGGGGTTCGTATGATTTAATATCATAGTCGAATCCTAAAATATGCTCAAAAAAATTAAAGTCGATTTGCACTCGCTGTGGTAAAGCTGATTTATTATTATCACCCCATTTATAAGAAATTGAAAATAGATACTCATTTTCATCTGTATATATGGTATAATTATTTAGTCGTTTATTTACATGTTTATAGGTAAAATGTATTGATTTTGCTTTGCAATTATCTTGACTAACTGATAAAATAGCTTGGGTAATCTTTGGCGAATTGAAAACCTCTGATGTTGCATTATCGTAGGAAAATTTGAAATAATTATGGCGATGATAACCATAAAGCATTTTTTCAATTCCCTTATAATCAATAGGTAAACCTATTGCTGTTGATAGGTATAAGTAATCGAATGCGTAGCCTACCTTTTCTTGGTAATCGAAGAAATAAATACTATCACTTTCGAACTGGACTCTGGCAACCTTGGCGCCTATGGGCATACTTAACTCAATAATTGTTAATGAGTCAATGAAATTATACAATTCAGCTTTAAGCGTTCGTAAATGTCCGTTATGATCTAATCTAAAAGTTGTTTTTGGGATAAAAATTTCCTTTTCGGTTAAACTTGAATATTTCAAACTATCGACATACTCTATACTGACAGGTGTAATATTTCTTGTTTCAAGGTTAGTGGGAGTTTTACATGCATACAGCATGAAAAAAAATAATAAAGTAGCAAGTAGGGTAAATTTACGGTACATATGTTTTTGTGTTTATTTTTGTATCTAAACTACTGGATCCTCCACCTAACTCTTTGGCTTTTAACCAATAAACGTAAGCACCTTCAACATTACCTGTTTTATATAATGCATCTCCGTAATGTTCATTAATTACTGCGCTTTCGCTTCCACTTTTTGCAATTGCAGAGCGTAATACCTCGCGTGCTTCTTCGTATTTATGCATTGTGAAAAGAATCCAACCTTTCGTGTCAATATATGTACTATTATTTGGTTCTAAAGTTACGGCATTCGTACTCATTTCAAGAGCTTTGGTCAAATTTCTACCTTCTAAGGCTAAGTAGTAACTGTAATTATTAAGTACTCGAGCGTTATTTCTGTTACTATTTATGCTTTTCGAATAACACTTATACGCATTTTTATTATCGCCTTCTTTATAGTATAGGTCTCCCAATGTTCCATAAATTTCGGATAATTCATTATCGTCTTCTATAGTTTTTACACCTTGAAAAAGAATATCCTTAGCATCTGAAATGCTATCATTCTCTTGATATACAATAGATAAATATATATAAAAAATGGATTTATTAGGAAATTGGTTAATCGCAGCTTTTGCAGTTGTAATTACACTACTAGGTTTTTTTAGTGAGTACTGCAAATTTATTAGCTGCTCATAACGGTTAGGGTTAATGCTATCAATTTCAACTAGATTTTGTAGGACATGCTCTGCTTTACTAAAATTTGATCTTCTAAGATAATGCTCAAAGGCAATTTCGTTAATAACTTGCGATTTAGTATGGGTATTTATGCCTGTTATTATAATGGTATCGAGTTTAGCGGGATAATTCGTATATAAAGTCTTTTCAAATAGTAAAGGGTAAAATAATCTACCTTTCTCCTCATCGGGTAAATTACTTGCTTTAAATATTTGATTTAAAATCTCTAATGCGGTCTTTTTGCTTCCGAAATTAATCTCCTTATTGTATAGCTCTATACTAGCGTAATAAAATTCAGGATTTTCATCTATAATTCTTCTCAACAATTTAAAACCGTCACTGTCATAACCCTGCAGAAATAAAATATCGGATTTGTACATTAAATAGAAGGGATTACTGGGCGAAAAGCTGAGCAACTTCTCTAAATCATTATCTGCTTCATCAACAAGTTGTTTCTTTAAATAAATTTTGACCTT
>CAZGQZ010000089.1:0-4946 GCA_964527985.1 uncultured Rikenellaceae bacterium
CCTTTGGGTTATGAGCCCAACGAGCTACCAACTGCTCCACCCCGCAATATAATATTTTGTGTTAAAAAGAACTTCATCTTGAAAAAGACTCGAACCTACGTCCGCCAACTGGCGGATATGAGCCCAACGAGCTACCAACTGCTCCACCCCGCAATACAATATTTTGTGTTAAAAAGAACTTCATCTTGAAAAAGACTCGAACCTACGTCCGCCAACTGGCGGATATGAGCCCAACGAGCTACCAACTGCTCCACCCCGCAATATAATATTTTTATGTATAGAACCTTTTTCTTAATTGCGGTGCAAAGATAGCATAAAAATATCATTCCCCAAAACATCCCCATTTTTTTATTCCAATTTCTTTGGATCACTGCGCTTATTAACACTATTTAATGCAATTCAATATTTTAGCACTTTACATTAATAGCGTTGCATTGGTGCTAAATATAAAAAGGTGCTATCTTTGCACCAACTTGTAGATGTTGAACTATGACTAAGCCAAAATCGAAAAAGCGCTATATAAATAAGCTTAAAAATAAGTATAGGCTGAGTATATACAACGATCAAACCTTTGAAGAGGTTTGGATAATGAGGCTCTCCCGCCTAAACGTTATTGCAACAGTTGGAGGTTTGGCTATAGCCTTAATCGCCATTGTAACTGTTCTCATAGCCTTTACGCCTATTCGTGAGTTTATACCTGGCTATCCCGATGGAACGACAAGAAGGCTGATTGTACAAAACTCCTTTAAAACTGATAGCCTTGAAAGAGAACTTCAGCAATGGAAAATTTACCTCGGAAATTTGCACACCATACTAAGGGGCGAAAGTCCTGATAACCTCGAAAGCCTCCCCGACACTTCCGTTCGTTACAAGGAAATTAGCTTCACCCGCTCACTCGAAGATTCCCTGCTAAGACTACAAATAGAGTCGGAAGAACTTTACAACCTTTCGGTTGTAAGCACAACCGACGAAGGTGAGAGCAGTTTAACTCGAATGCACTTCTTCCCTCCTGTTAAGGGAGTTGTTACAAACTCGTTTAACGCACAGCATGGGCATTTAGGCGTTGATGTGGTTGCACCTCCTAACGAAGTTATTGTTGCCATTGCCGACGGCACAGTTACCCTGTCAAGCTGGACACTAGAAACAGGTTACGTAATACAAATTCAGCATGGAAACAATCTGCTTTCAGTTTATAAGCACAATAGTAAACTGCTAAAAAAATCGGGCTCACAGGTAAAAGCAGGTGAAGCTATTGCTATAATTGGAAACTCTGGAGAGCTAACAACTGGTCCGCATCTTCATTTTGAACTATGGCATAATGGCACCCCGATTAACCCCGAGCAGTACTTAGTTTTTTAAAGAAACAACTCCCCTCTACGTGAAAAGAAGAATTGCCATACTAGGCTCAACCGGATCGATTGGAACACAGGCATTACAGGTAATAGAGAACAATCCCGACCTATTTGAGGTTGAAGTGCTCACGGCAAATAACAATGCAAGCCTTCTTGTGAAGCAAGCAATTAAGCATAAACCAAATACTGTTGTAATTGGCAACCCCAATCTATACACACAAGTATTATCGGAACTCAACCAATACGACATAAAAGTATACGCTGGTTTAGAAGCCATTGCACAAGTAGTTGAGATGGAAACCATTGATATGGTGTTAACGGCTATGGTTGGCTATGCTGGCTTAAACCCAACCATAAATGCCATAAAAGCCAGAAAGCCTATCGCTTTAGCGAATAAAGAAACTTTGGTGGTTGCCGGCGAGCTAATTATGGGACTAGCATACGAGAACAATGTTCCAATTCTCCCTGTTGACTCAGAGCACTCTGCCATTTTTCAATGCCTTGTTGGAGAGAATAACCCTATCGAGAAGATTATACTTACAGCATCGGGCGGCCCATTCAGAAATCATTCCTTCAAACAGCTTGCTCGGGTAACCAGGGCTGATGCGCTTAACCACCCCAATTGGTGTATGGGGAACAAGATCACTGTCGACTCGGCAACACTCATGAATAAAGGGTTTGAGGTTATTGAGGCCAAATGGCTTTTCAACCTTAAGCCTGAGCAAATCGAGGTAATTGTGCATCCACAATCGATTATCCATTCGCTTGTTCAGTTTGAGGATGGTTCGATAAAGGCTCAAATGGGATTACCCGATATGAAGCTACCAATTCAGTACGCGCTTGGCTATCCGAAACGCATAAAATCCGATTTCCCTCGTTTCTCCTTTGTTGGCTTCCCAAACTTAACCTTCGAAGAGCCCGATACGGACCGATTTCCCGCTCTCGATTTTGCCCTAGAGGCAATGCGAAAGGGAGGCAACATGCCATGCATACTTAACGCTGCAAACGAAGTTGCCGTTGAGGCATTCTTAACCGAAAAGGTTGGCTTCCTTAAAATGGCCGATATCTTAGAAGATTGCATGCAAAACATAGGCTACATTGAAAAACCTAAATACAGCGATTATTTCGAAACCGATAGCGTTACCCGTGAGTACGCAAAACATTTAATTTAGTAACACTCAACAAATGCTTTTTTGCACTGTTGATAAACAAAAAAATTGCAATGGGAGTTTTTAATCAAATAGTTCAGTTTCTGCTTAGCCTTTCAATTCTTGTATTTTTACACGAGTTAGGCCATTACACAATCGCCCGAATCTTCAAAACTAGGGTTGAAAAATTCTACCTATTCTTTAACCCTTGGTTCTCGCTATTCAAGTTTAAAAAGGGTGAAACCGAATACGGCATTGGCTGGTTACCCCTAGGAGGTTACGTTAAAATAGCGGGTATGATTGACGAATCGATGGACAAGAAGCAAATGCTTGCTCCGCCAAAACCATACGAATACCGTTCAAAACCGGCATGGCAACGCTTTCTAATTATATCAGGAGGTGTGCTAGTAAACTTTATCCTTGCTCTTGTAATCTACTCAATGGTTCTTTTTACCTGGGGTGAAGAGTACCTACCTACCGAAAACGCAAAATATGGCGTACACTGCTCGGAGCTGGCCAAAGAAATTGGATTTAAAGATGGCGACAAGATTTTGAAAGTAGGTGGCGAGCAGGTGGAATCCTTTTTTCAGATAGCACCCAAAATTGTTTTTGACGAAGCCTATACGGTTACGGTTGAACGAAATGGCGAAATTTTAGATGTTGAGATAAGCGAAGACTATTTGCCCACACTTCTAAAATCGAAGTTTTTGTTTTTACCTCGTTTCCCCCTCGAAATAGCCTTAGTTTCGGAAAATTCGGCTGCCGATAGCGCAGGATTTAAGGTTGGCGATAGGCTAGTAGCCATAAACAACCAACCCGCAAAATTCTTCGATGAGTTCAGCAACTCTGTTAAATCGAGCGCTGGCGATAGCATTCACATTACCGTTGAGCGAAATGGCATTAGCCAAACCCTCAATGTAAAGGTACCTGAAACTGGTGTTTTAGGTATTTTGCCAGTAGCAGAGCGTAACTTTCTTAATCTCGAAAGCAGAGACTACACTCTTGCACAGGCAATTCCTGCAGGGATAAAGCGCGGAGCCAATACCATATCAAACTACCTAAAACAGCTTAAGCTTATCTTCTCTCCCAAAGCCAAAGCATACGAATCCGTAGGAGGCTTTATAACCATCGGTAGCATATTCCCAAAAGCATGGAACTGGCAATCGTTCTGGGAACTTACTGCTCTAATATCGATAATTTTGGCCATAATGAATATGTTGCCAATTCCAGCACTCGATGGGGGGCACATGCTTTTCCTAATTTACGAGATGGTTTCGGGACGTAAGCCAAGCGATAAGTTTATGGAGTACGCACAAATTACCGGAATGCTTCTAATTCTTGCTCTTGTTTTCTTTGCCAACGCAAATGATGTAATAAAACTTTTTAGGTAGAAAATTGCTTTCGCCCCTTTAAAAGTTAATGCTTAATGCTATTTTTGCTAAACATTAGTTTACTTAACATTAAGCAGTATGAGCGCGTTTGTAATTGCAGGTCAGTTTGGTGTATGGCAAATAGTACTAATCGTTGCCTTAATACTTCTTTTTTTTGGTGGCAAGAAAATTCCCGAGCTAATGCGTGGCTTAGGAAAGGGTATCGGCGAATTTAAAAAGGGAATGAAAGAGAACGACGATGACACCCAACAAAACGAAAAAGAGAACAGCAAATAACTGAACGTTTTACCTAATATGCCGTTTAGAGTTTTAATCAATTTTGCAATTGTAATTGCTTTAACGCTATTGCCATTCAGCAATGGGTTAGCCCATAGTCCGAAGAGTTATACGAATATCACTATTTGCAGCGTAGAGCAGCTACTCGACAGCCTTGGTCAACTTGAACTTTTCGCCCCCGACACCCTGAAATGGCAAAAAAAGGGGCAAACTGCCTCAACCCCCGATCTGGTTTACGAAGTAAAAATTGCCGATATCGACCGGCTTTCTCCAATCTCATTCGACTTTAACCAACACGTTAAACGGTATATTGATATTTACACCATTGAACGAAGAGAGCAAGTTGGGCAAATGCTTGGCCTTGCCAAGCTATACTTCCCGCTATTTGATGAGATGCTTGATAGGCACAACCTTCCGCTTGAACTAAAATACCTTGCCGTTGTCGAGTCGGCGCTTAACCCCTTAGCCGTTTCTCCAAGCGGAGCAGTAGGTTTATGGCAGTTTAAGATTAACTCGGGCCGTATGTTCGACCTTGAGGTAAACTCGTATATCGACGAAAGGATGGACCCCGTAAAGTCAACCGAGGCCGCTTGCAAATACCTTGAGTATTTATATAGGATATTTGGTGATTGGCACCTAGTTATGGCCGCTTATAACGCAGGCCCTGGCGTTGTTCGAAATGCCATTGAACGAGCAGATGGAGAAACCCGCTTTTGGCATTTATATGATTATCTGCCCGAAGCAGCCCAAAACTACGTGCCAGCATTTATAGCTGCTGC
>CAZGQZ010000089.1:5046-7913 GCA_964527985.1 uncultured Rikenellaceae bacterium
TATCACCAAAGAGTGGCAAATGCAGGGAACAATAGCAACAAGCAAAAGATTTTATACAGCGTAAAGCCAGGCGACTATTTGCATAAAATTGCCATTAAGCACAATTGCACAATCGATGATATTAAGGTTTGGAACCCCGATAAGGAAGCTGAACTTTCAGCTGGCGACACCCTTGAGATTTGGGTTAATAAAAATACGCTTCAGCAAATTAGTAGTAGCAACAACTAGCCACTCTAATTATTGGCTGTTAAAAAATATTTTAGCACCTTTAGAGTTATTCTACTAGGCCTAACCTAACAACCAAAAAATTATGAAAAAAATATTAGTTATACTCTTTTCCATTACCCTCGTAATAATTAACCAAAGCTGCGACAAAGGCACTAAGGGTAGTAAAACTTTACTGCCAAATGTTACCGGAAAATCGGGTGAGGTTGTTGTTGTAATTAGCAACTCGGTTATTAAAGACACCATTGCCGCCACCTTTAAAGCAATACTTGAGGAGGAGTACCCAATGATTCCTCAATCGGAACCCCTTTTTAACGTAGTGATGATTCCCACCTCGAGTTTCTCCGACATATTTAAAAGCCATAGAAATATAATAATTGTTAAAGTTGACGATAGTTTTAAAGAAGCAAAGATAGTTACTCAGCGCGATGTTTGGGCTGCTCCACAAACGCTGCTTAACATTGTAGGCCCAACCTACCCAGCCATACAAAAAATGATTATTGAAGAACAAGACCGATTAATCCAACTCCTAGAGCAGGCCGAACGCGACAGAATAGTGCAGAACGCAAAAAGGTTTGAGGCCGAAGGCATACGTAATTTCTTAGCTGAAAAGTTTGGTATATCGGCATACTTCCCAAAAGGGTATAAGCTTAACCTCGACACTACAAACTTTGCATGGATATCATACGAAACACCTAGCACAACCCAAGGTATTCTTATTTACGAATATCCGTACACTGATGCCAATACTTTTTCGGCAGAATACCTAATTGAGCAACGCAATAGCTTTACCCATAAATATGTAGCGGGCCCAACTCCAAACAGCTACATGAGCACCGAAACAATAATCCCCCCGAGGTTTACTCCATTAATGTATAAGGGACGTTACTTTGGTCAACTCCGTGGGCTATGGACAGTAATTGGTCACCCTATGGGTGGACCGTTTATTAGTCTAACTACAATTGATGAACAAAACAACCGGGCAATAACTATCGAGGGCTTTGTTTTCGCTCCAAGGCTCGATAAGCGCAACTACGTTAGGCAGGTTGAGGCTTTAATGCTCTCGTTTGAACTACTGGAAAAAGAAGTTGAGGATTAGCCTAGTATTTCTGAATATGCAAAAGGAGGCATTTAGCCTCCTTTTTTTGTATGTATGTAAAGTTCAATTAGTCATCATCAACGGGAGTTCCATTGCTGTTTGGCCCTCTAACAATTCCTCGATTCGATTTTTTAACGAAATCAAGAATTTGGTCGCGCTCCTGGGTTTGGGGCATAGTGGTCTCAATTTGGCTAATTGCCTGTGAAACATTTAGTCCCTTTGAGTAGATAATCCGATATATCTCCTGTATTTCGGCAACTTTCTCCGAGTCGAAGTTTCTTCGCCTAAGTCCAATGGTATTTAGGCCTACAAAGGCTATTGGATCACGACCTACGCGTGCATAGGGAGGAACGTCCTTGTTCACCTTCGAGCCACCCTGTACCATTACATGAGCGCCAATGCGCTCAAATTGGTGAACCAAACATCCACCAGATAGAATAGCAAAATCATCAATTTCAACCTCACCTGCAAGCTGAACGGTATTTCCTAAGATTACGTTATTACCAACAATACAATCGTGAGCAACATGAACGTATGCCATAATAAGGCAATTGCTTCCAACTCTAGTTGTTCCCCTTGAGGCGGTACCACGATTCACAGTAACACACTCGCGAAGTACCGTGCCATCACCAATAATTGCGGTGGTTTTTTCTCCTTTATACTTTAAATCTTGAGGTATTGCTGATACAACGGCACCAGGGAAAATTTTACAGCTACTTCCTATACGTGCGCCATCAAGTATTGTAGCATTTGGGCCTATCCAAGTATCATCGCCAATTTCAACATCTTCGCCAATATATGCAAAAGGCTCTACCTTAACATTGTTGCCAATTTTTGCCTTGGGATGAATATAAGCTAATGACTGATTCATTTTGTTTTACTTTGATTTTGTAATCTGTGCAAGAAGTTCTCCTTCCATCACCAAATTTTCGCCAACAAAGGCTTGTCCAAACATATTTGCAATGCCTCGTCGGATTGGCTCGAGCAGTTCGAGCCTAAAAATAATTGTATCGCCAGGCACCACTTTTCGCTTAAACTTAACCCTGTCAATTTTTAAGAAATACGTTATGTAATTCTCAGGATCGGGAACGGTATTGAGCACAAAAATACCGCCCACTTGTGCCATTGCCTCAATTTGTAATACACCGGGCATTACAGGCTCTTCAGGAAAATGGCCTACAAAAAACTCTTCGTTCATGGTCACATTCTTCATCCCCACAATGGAGTTTTCATCCATACCTAAAATTTTGTCGATTAGCAAGAATGGAGGCCTGTGCGGAAGAATATTCCTGATTTGAAGAATATCGTAAAGAGGTGGTTTATTAAGATCGAACTTGGGTATTTGAGGCTTCATGGCCTCTTTTCGTGCCATTTTACGAATAATTTTTGCTAGCTCGGTATTGGCTAAATGGCCAGGGCGTTTTGCAATAATCTTTCCTTTTATCCTTCGGCCAACTAAAGCCAAATCGCCAACAATATCAAGGAGTTTATGCCTTGCTGGTTCGTTCTGAAAATGCAAATCGAGGTTATTGAGAATTCCCTC
>CAZGQZ010000089.1:8013-10035 GCA_964527985.1 uncultured Rikenellaceae bacterium
ACATCAATGCTAAACGATTCGTCGGGATAAGCAGCAATTTCAATCCCGTGCTCTTCATCGGTGTATACTAGCTTCTCTTTAATAACATAAAATCCACGTTCGGCATTTTGGGTTTGAATGCCAACTTTGCTAATCTCTTCAACAAACACTCTGGCACTGCCGTCCATAATTGGCATTTCAGGACCATCAACCTTAATAATGGCATTATCAATACCCAATCCGTGTAGCGATGCTAGCACATGCTCAACGGTACTAATGCGAACTCCGTTCTGCTCAATGGTTGTTCCTCGTGAGGTATCAACAACGTTATCGGCAATTCCCTCAACAATGGGTTCGCCTTCAACATCGGTTCGCTTAAAAACGTAACCGGTGTTCTCCTCGGCAGGACAAATAACGAGGTTAACATCTACACCAGTATGCAATCCTTTGCCTTTAAAATGTATTTCGGTTTTAAGTGTTGTTTGCTTCTCTGTCATAACATGAACTATTCAGTAATATTCAAATATACCTATATCGTTAAAACTATTTGCTATTGGCTGAGCGCTTAAGCTCATCAATTTCTTGCCTTATTTCGGGTAGCCTTTTGAAAAGAACGAAAGACCGGCTGAACTTTCTGGAGTTCATTGCTGGTGAACCAATTAGTACCTCATTTGGCACCTTAAGGCTGTTTGGTACACCTGTTTGTGCCGATAGCTTAACACCATCGGCAATGCTAATGTGCCCCGAAATGCCAACCTGCCCACCAAACATGCAGTTTTTGCCAATTTTCGACGATCCAGCAATACCCGTTTGCGCTGCAATTACAGTATTCTCACCAATTTCAACGTTATGCGCAACTTGGATAAGATTATCGAGCTTAACTCCTTTACGTATGATTGTAGAGCCCATGGTTGCCCTGTCGATGGTGGTGTTTGCACCCACATCCACGTTATCTTCGAGTATTACATTCCCAATTTGCGGAATTTTCTGGTACGATCCATCGGCCTGTGGAGCAAAGCCAAAGCCATCGGAACCCACAATGGCACCGGAGTGTATTGTACAGCCATTGCCAACAATACAATCATCGGCTACTTGTGCGCCGGCAAAAATCGTGGTATTTTGACCAATTGTTACGTTATTGCCTATGTATGCATTGGGATGTATTTGTACGCCTGAGGCAAGGGTTGAGTTTTCGCCAACGTAGGCAAATGGGCCAACATAGGCAGTGCCGTCAATGCAAGCAGAGGGTTCAACAAATGCTTTTGGGTGAATTCCCTGTTTAGTTCCCTTTGCAGCAGCTACCATGTTTAGTAACTTTGCAAACGATTCGTAAGCATTAGTTACCCTAATTAAAGTAGCGTTAACCTTATCCTCAAGTATAAAATCTGAATTAATAAGAACAACCGATGAACTTGTTGTGTATAGGTATTTTGAGTACTTAGGGTTTGAAAGAAAAGATAGTGCGCCAGGTTTTCCCTCCTCAATTTTAGCTACTGTACTAACCTTAACCTCTGGATCACCTTCAACATCACCCCCAAGAAACTCAGCAATTGCCTTTGCTGTAAACTCCATATTATCCCAAATTTAAAAATCGTCGCAAAATTAGCTATTTATTATTATTAATTGCCACTATTACTTAACATAACATAGGAAATACTTTGTAATGTTTTTTGACAACACGTTAGTATTAAGCATATCCGATGCGTTGGCAATATCGATTAGTTTTCCATTATTATATAAAATTTGTATTGACTCTTCGGTTGAGCGGTACGCGTTGTTACTAACCGAGCTTGTTGTTACAAAGTACTCTTTGTAATTGACCAATTCGGGGAAGTGTTGACAAAAAAGATTTTCCTTTTCGCTGAGTTCTTCATTGGTAAAAGGGGTGTTTCTTAACTCAACTTTATAAAGCTTACGTGCAACCACCATTTTTGCGAGTGTCGACAGGGCTTTGTCGTGATGATGCTGCCATTGTTTGGCTGCATAAAGCACATCCGTATCGTCGATGTTTGCAAAATGGTATAGCGCCGAATTGGCATTGAA
>CAZGQZ010000090.1:0-10010 GCA_964527985.1 uncultured Rikenellaceae bacterium
TGGCATCAACCCCTTTAAGCAATTCGTACATAGCTAGGCATTATTGATTTGCTCAAATGTAAAAATAATTTAATTGGCTTAAGCTAAAAGGTGCAAGGCTAATTTGCATGAATAATGTTGATAAACTGCATTTTTCATCATCAACAAAGGGCAGCATGCGCTATTTAAGGTGAAGTAATCCACTATTCAATTCTAGGAAAACCTCTCCATCCTTCTCCAAAAAGAAAAATGATTGCCCCGCAAGCGAAATGTTGCAGGCTTGCTCAACATCGTCATTTATAAACCTATTCAGATGGGTATTCAGGAGCATATACTCCGTTTCAACCCTCCCCTCGCCAACCGCCGAAGGCATTTTAATAACAACAGCCCAGCGCTTGCACGGCGAAAGGTCAACAATCTGAAAAACTGCTTCGGGATCAGTTATGGCAATTGTAGTTTTGCCATTGGGAAGCTCGAATATTAGCTGGCTTTCGTTATTCTCATCAGCGTATACATCGGCTACGGCATCGAACTTTTGGTTACGATAATCGGCAATGAATGTGTCGTTAAAAAACAGCTCGCTAATGCAGGTATCGTCGTACTTTGTACCCTTATAAACCTCTGCTATTTCGAGCCTAAGAATAACTGCCAGCTGATAAATGGGTTCGTCGAATTGGTCTAGATACTTGCGTTTTACCTCATCTTTTAGAGTTAGTAGCTGATTGCTATTTAATGGTAAAGCAAAGGTTTGAAGACTGTCAACATCGTTAAGTTCGATAAAAAATTGCTCACTCACGGGTTTTGCAAAAAATACAGTAGCAACCTCGGTTACAAATCCACTTGGGTTTACCCCAACTAAATAGGTTAATGCTAACTTCTTAACTCTAGAATTTTTCTGATACAAGTCGTTAGATTTACCATACCCAGCATGAATATTTAGCGTGTTTGATTTTTCAGAAGCAGAAATGTAAACGACCTCCCCTACTCCAACTCCATCAACACCCTCAACCCATGCAGTTGTGTAGTTACCATCAACAATATTTATTACGCCGTACCTTTCGTTTATCCAAGCATCGGTTTGATTTGGATCGGCTAGCTCCGAAGTTGCTTTAACAAAAACGCCATTACTGTAGTACATGGAAAGTTCAGCCCAATCCTGGGCAACCATTACTTTGCAAATGCAAGTTACTAGCAGAATTAATAAAAAATTCCTCATTTCTCTTTATTTTGTTGTAAATCTTGTTTCACCTCCATAAACTTTTCAACAATTGCATTGCGCTTACCAAGCATCATGCTCCGCTGATAATCGCTTTGCTTATCCAAGTACCGATCAAGCCTTCTTACGGTTCGCCTAATATCTCTCTCGGTTAGCTGTGGGGTAAGCTGGTCTATCATCTCAATACTAAAAGCAGTGCTATGGTACAGACTCGAAATCTCGTTAAGCATTTGTCGTTTACTCTGTGGATACACCTCAAAAATATCTACGCCCCAATCTTTAAGCGTAATGTGACTTGTGTGCTCCCTTAAATCGTCAAAGCTAATTGGCCAATAGGGTAACTCCTGCTCAGGTGGCGGAATAGTAACGACCTTTTTTGTATTATGATTATACGAGAACCAGTACATGTTTCTTTTGTGCATCAGAGTGTCAACATCGGCAGTACGGTATTTTAGCTCCGATTTCCAACCTATTGTTGGCTCAATGTTAAAAATTATGGATGTATCGGTGTAATAGGTTTTTGTCTTCCAGCTATCGCGATTGCTGGAAATATCGCTATACTCAAAAATCCTAGTTAGCTCATCCGTTATAGTATTGAAGCAGAATACCGACACGTTTCTGTACAATACCTTTGGCTTTCCACCATCGGGCAGCGCCCAAAGCCCTTTAGCCGATTTGTATACCTGAATGAACTTAAAGAAAACTATTTTGGTTGAATCGGGACTATACGTGGCATTCCGGCCAAACCTCGAAATAACCTTAACACCACCATAACACCCCGAAAGGAGTATGGCCAAAATTAGGAGAGCAAAAAATTTCCGCATCAATATTTTATTTTTTCAGGTAAAATACAAAAAGGCTTAAAACAAAGGTCAATTAAAATACGGGTAAAGTCAAGTTTCAAGCAATGTTATTCAACCCCTAAAAGCGTCATACCTAGATTTTAACTATCTTTGCTCAACAGCCTCACACAAAATTTTTAGCTATTAAAAACCCTAAATAATACCCCTATGAGATTTAAAATCAACCACATTTACTTTAAGCTAGCAATTGTTGTGGCTTTAGCCACAATGTTTTCGTGCAAAAGCCAAAAGGAGAAGGAGGCCGAATCGAACATTTCCTACTCCGAGGAGCTAGCTCAGGAAATAAGCTTCGTAACTAGTGGCGACATCCACTTCGACGATGCGATTAAGGTTATATTTAACGACCCAGTTATTGACGAAAGTGATGTAAACACATCGCCCGATAATGTTTTCAGCTTTTCACCAAAGCTAAAGGGACAAGCCGTATGGATTAGCCGAAGCGTGCTTGAATACAAACCCGATAAAGCATTGCCTACGCGTACATCGTACGATGGAAAGCTTAACCTACAAAAACTCTCTCCAAAATTTAAGGAGAAAGAGCTGGAAGATTTGATATTCAAGCTAAACGTACTCGGACGAGATTTAGCTAGCTACAACGCCACGGTTGATCTTAAAGACAGAAACGACCCAGTACTGCTAGTATACAGCGGTACCGTATCGTTCACCGAAAAAACCGAACTCGAAACCATCGAAAAGGCTGCATCAATTAAAGGATCCTCAAACGTTGAACTTACTTGGAGTAAGATTGATGATAAAACGTTCAAATTCACTTCGAGCGACATTACCCGAACCGACAAAAACCAAGAGTACAAGGTTACCATTGAAAAAAATCCGCTCGACCTAGAGCATACCTACACCGAAACGTTTGTTATATCGCCACTTAAAAAGATGGTTGCCAACGCCTTTAAAACAGATGAAACTGGCCGAAGCCCTCGCATTAGGATTAGCTTCTCCGATGAGCTCGACATGGACCAAAACATTGAAGGGCTAATTAGCGTTGATCCTGCTGTTAAGTTTGAAGTTAAAAAACTTGGAAAAGCAGTAATTCTCGATGGTAGCTTCAAATTTGGCGAAACCTACGAGGTGTCGGTTAAACAGGGAGTTAGAAGCCGCTGGGGAACAAAAACCGACAAGGAAACATCAGAAAAACTTCAGTTTTCAAACATTCAACCTCAGCTCGAATTTGCTTCCGATGGAATTATTCTTCCTTCATCAAACAATAACAGAATCCAATTCTACACCACCAACCTTAAGCGAGTTCATTTACAGGTAAAAAAGGTTTACACAAACCGCATAGGTACTTTTGTTGAATCGCAGCAGCTCAGCAGCACCAAAACGCGGAACAAAGCGTTTAACAATAACTACTCGAGCGCAGTAGGCGTTATTGTTAAAAACCAAACCATTGAGCTGGGCAACGAGCATAACGAATGGTTACTCAACGAGTTTGACCTAACTGATCTTTTTAGCAAGTACGACAATGGGTTATTCCTAGTTCGCATTAACTTCACCCCCGAAGATGTTAGCCTGCCAATTGAATCGAATATTCTCGATTACATCTACGAAAAGGGGCAGGTTTACAAACCCATTTTCCTTAGCAACATTGGCATGACCGTTAAGGCAGCCGATAGCGAAACCCTAGTTTTTACTACCGACATTGCTACCGGGAAACCGCTTTCGGGGGTTACCGTTTCGCTCCTCGATTGGGAAGGCGATGTGAGAACAAGTCGCACAACCAATAACCAAGGAATTGCAACGTTCGGGTCCGATTACTATTACTACATGATGGCCGAAAAGGGATCGCAAGTTACGGCGCTCAACAAGAACGAGATGCGCTGGAGTAACTCAGGATTTGATATTGGCGGAGTTAGCGAAAACAAGCGAGGATCGAAAGGTTTTATCTACACCGAAAGGGGTGTATATCGTCCAGGCGATTCGGTAAACGTTGGCTTTATCGTACGTAATTACGACAATACCTTCCCCGGAAATCATCCGGTTAGCATTACCGTTAAGGATCCGAATTACAATACCATTTATCAGCAAACCACCTCCGATGCCATTGACGGGCTTTACACTTTCGGTTTTACAACCGAGGAAAGTGCTCCAACGGGCAATTACAACATCAGAATTAACGCAGGGGGTTCGTGGTTTTATCACGACCTAAAAATTGAAACCGTAGTTGCCGAGCAGCTTAAAGTGCAGGTTAAACCCGTTAAAAAGCAAATCACTTGGACTGACAAGAGCATCGACTTTGAACTTAAGGCCAGCTACCTGTTTGGTGCACCTGCTGCAAACCTTAAGTCGGAGGTGAGCATTGAGATTCACCCATATAACATTCAGTTCCCTAAATACTCCGACTATTTCTTTAGCCGCTCCGATATTGAGTTTAGCTCGTTTACCCAAAGCGCTCTTAAAAGAGACCTCGATGAGCAAGGAAACCTTACCGGCAGTTGGGTTATTCCGAGCCTCGGAACGGTTCCCTCGGCTCTAAAAGCCAAAATAATTGCTAAGGTAATCGAAAAGGGCGGACAGCCCAACGAGGGATGGAATGTTGTGGATATGCACGTGTACCCAAACTACGTTGGATTAAAAGATCCGAGTGGTTACGGATACCACAAAATTGGTCAGGAGGTTAAGTTCCCTGTTGTTCTTTTAAACACCAATGGCGAAAAGCAAGCGGGCAAAACCCTACAGTATAGGATTTACCGTAACGACAAGCGTTGGTGGTACCAGTACAACAATCGTAGAAACTATCAGCTTAAGTACAAAGAGGATAGCCAAACTTACCTTGAAACATCGGGCACCACAAGCGTACACGAAGGTACCAACTACATTGCTTTTACCCCTTCGGAAAATGGCGAATACCTCATTGAGGTTAGCGACGGAGGTAGCGGCCATAGCGCATCGCTTTTCTTTAGCGCTTACCAATGGGGTGGTGTGCCTGGTGGCGATTTAAACGAGGGTACACTTGCTCTAAAATCCGACAAGGCAAAATACACAACCTCCGAAAAAGCCCGAATAAAACTACCTAACCCAAAACAAGGGAATATACTGGTTACCGTTGAAAAGGGTAGAGATATTTTAAACTGGTATTGGGTAGATCCAAGTAACACCAGCAAAGACGAACTTGTTATTGAAGTTCCGCTTAACCGCGAAATGCTTCCTAACGCTTATGTAACGGTTTCGGTAATTCAACCACACGACCAAACAATAAACGACAGGCCAATTAGGATGTTTGGCATTATCCCAATTATGCTTGAAGATCCTGATACAAAAATTGATTTTACCATTGAAACGCCTGAAAATCTAGTTCCAAATCAGGATTTTGAGGTAAACATAAGAACGCAAAGCCAAAAGCAAGCACACTTTACCATTGCCGTTGTTGACGAGGGTTTGCTTAGCCTAACGCAGTTTCGCACGCCAAACCCATGGCGCGAATTTTACAAAAAGGTTGGGCTTTTTGTTGAAACCTTCGACATATTCTCGCACGTAATTAGCGCCAATAAGGGCGATGTTTTCCAAACCTTCTCCATTGGTGGTGCCGACGATATGGACTACCGCGAATCGCAGCTCGACCCCGTTGATGGCAAAAAACGCTTTAAGCCAGTTTGCATGTTTAAAGGCCCCCTTAGCACCGACGAGCGCGGACGCGCAACCGTAAAATTCCACATGCCAAACTACAACGGCGCAGTTAGGGTTATGGTTGTTGGTACCAACAAGGGCAGCTTTGGTAGTGCCGAAAAAACGGTACCCGTACGTTCCGAGATAATTATGCAACCTAGCATACCACGCATTTTAAATCCTGGCGATGAGTTTATTCTTCCGGTTGCCCTCTTCAAAATGAACCCTCAAATTAGCAGTGCCCAGTTTACACTTGATACTGAAGGGCCGCTCGAAGTTGTAGGGAACAAAACCATAAAGGTTGATTTCAGTAAAAACGATGAGGCCGACATTAAGTTTAAGGTTAGGGTTAAAGAGGCAGTTGGGCAGGCAAAGCTATCGCTTACCGGCACAGCCGGAAACGTTGAGGTTAACAGCGAAACCGACATAAAAGTGGTGCCAACTTCGGTAAGGGTTTACGATAAAACCACCGAGAAAATTGAGAAGGGACAAAACCTCACCATGAAGGTACCTATGGTTGGACTAGATGGGACAAACAACGCCACACTCGATATCAATATTTTCCCGAATATGGATTTCGACCATAGGCTAAAATGGCTTATTCGCTACCCATACGGGTGTATTGAGCAAACCACATCGGCTATCTTTCCTCAGCTGTACCTTAAAAAAATGGGATACTTCCATAAGGATGAGCTGGCCGAAATTGATAGAAATATTAACGATGGCATTAACAGGCTACAGATGTACATTGTAAGCAGCGGAGGTTTTGCCTACTGGCCAGGCAATACAACCGAATGCGAGTGGGGAACCAATTATGCAACACACTTTATGGTTGAGGCTAAAAAATTTGGTTACGCTGTTCCTGATTATATGTACAACAACGCCATTAATAGGCTAAACTCAGCTGCAAGGCAGCATAGCGGCAAGTTACCCACACGTGTTAACCGTGTATTTATTCTGGCACTTGCCCAACAGCAGCCAATAGCCGAAATGAACCTGTTAATGGAAAACGAGCTGAAAAACATGAGCAGTACCGAAAAATGGATGCTTGCAGCCGCTTACCATTTGGCAGGTGCCGAAAATGTTCGCGACCAAATACTTGCAAATACCGACACTGCAACCAAAGAGTACGAACCATTCTCGTACAATTTTGGGTCGAAATACCGCGACGATGCAATTATACTTTACTCTGCAATTCTGATGAACCAGCTGGAAACTGCCGAGCTAATGGCTAAAGCCGTTGCAGCTAACCTATCGAGCCGTGAGTACCTTAGCACCCAAAGTGCAGGCTACATGCTTTTGGCGCTTGGTAAATACTTCGACATTGCTGGAATATCTGCTGCTGAAGGCCAAATTATTAGCGGTAGCATAAAACTGGCCAACGGCCAAACTATCAATTTTAATGAGGAAGGCAGAGTTACCATTCCCATTAAAGGGAACTTCAACCAAGATATTCAGATTTCAATATCAAGTTCAACTAAGGCTGATGCTGTTTATGCAAGCCTCTCATGGAACGGGGTTCCGCTTAAGGACGAGAGCAAAACCTTTGCGAAAAACCTTAGCCTTGATGTTAGCTGGTACGATGAGAATGGCAACACCATTAAACCGCAATCGCTTAAACAAGGAACCACTTTCTACGGTAGGTTTAGCGTTAAAAATACCAGTCCGTTAAACCGCGTATCGGAAGTTGCGCTTATGCAAATGCTACCCTCGGGTTGGCAGGTCGAAAACATCAGAATTAACAATACGCTACTTCCAAACTGGACACGAGGCTGGAACCTGAATAAGGAGAACTACCTAGATATACGTGACGATAGGGTTATGTGGTTCTTCGATCTTAAAGACGACGAAACCCTCGACTTTGTGGTTAAGCTCAACTGCATTAATGCAGGTGAATTCTGGTTACCCGGAACGCTACTAGAGGCAATGTATAACAACGACTTTAAGGCATCTACCGAAGGAGAGAAGGTTTATGTTGAAGCTTTTTAGTAGATTGAAAACTTGGCAGTGGGCAGCAATATTTTTGCTGCTCATTGTCATTTTATACCTTGCAATTCCTCCAAGCAAACCGCTATTTAGCAATAGCTACAGCACCATTATTAATGCGCGCAATGGCGAACTTTTACATGCATTCCTAAATAACGATGAGCAATGGCACTTTCCGCCCGATACAAGCAAAATACCGCAGAAGCTAAAATCAGCTGCCATTGCTTTTGAAGATGAAAATTTTTATACGCATTTTGGGGTTAGCATATCGGCACTTACAAGAGCAGCCTACCAAAACTATAAGCAAGGCAAAATAGTAAGCGGCGCTAGTACCATACCCATGCAAATTGCGCGCATGCGCAAACCAAAAAAACGAACCTACCTTAACAAAGCCCTAGAAATTGCTTTTGCCATTAAGCTCGACTTGCACTTTTCAAAAGATGAGCTACTCAGTTTATACCTTAACCATGCCCCCTATGGTGGCAATGTGATTGGCTATCGCACAGCATCGCTAAAATTTTTTGGCAAGGAACCTAACCAGCTAACCTGGAGCGAAGCCGCCACTCTTGCTGTGTTACCCAATGCCCCTGGGTTAATTTATCCAACAAAAACTTCCGATGCGCTTATGCGCAAACGTAATGGCCTGCTAAAAAAACTATTCGAGAATGCAATAATTACCGAGCAAACGTACCAGCTTGCCCTGCTCGAACCCATTCCCAACCAATTCATCATTTTCGAATCGCATGCACCCCACCTTGCACAAAATCTGAGGAAAAAGCAGCCAAACACCAAAAGCATTGCAACAACCGTAGACCTTTCAATCCAACAACAATGCAATAGGATAGCGCAACGGCATGCACACAAATACGAATTTTATGGTATTCATAATCTGGCCATACTTGTTGCCGACACAAAAACCGGAGAAATAAGAGCCTACATAGGCTCACCAAACTTTTTCGACTTTAATAACGGAGGGCAGGTCGATGGAGTTTTGGCTGCCCGCTCCAGCGGGTCAATTCTAAAACCATTTCTTTACGCGCTAAGCATCGATGAGGGGTTGATTACCCCAGAGAGCCTAATTCGCGATTTACCCACCTTTTTCGATGGCTTTTCGCCTAAAAATGCAAGCCGCGAATATCAAGGAGTAGCCAGAGCAAAAGATGCACTTGTGCAATCGCTAAACATTCCGGCGGTGCGACTGCTAAACTCATATGGCGTGTTTCAGTTTTACACCTTTTTAAAAGAGGCTGGAGTATCAACCCTATTCAGAAATGCCGACGAGTACGGCCTTCCCCTTATTCTCGGCGGAGCCGAGGTTAACCTTTGGGACATGGTGTCGCTATACCGTGGATTGGCAAACCAAGGAATTTTTACTAAAAACACTGTAATAAAGAGCCAATCGGCAAATAGCAGCATGCAGCTCATTAGCACAGGAGGATGCTACCTCACGCTTGAAATGCTTAAAGATTTGAAACGACCCGGAAGCGAATACTTCTGGGAGCGATTTAGCGGTTCGCGACCGTTTGCTTGGAAAACCGGAACCAGCTACGGTCATAAGGATGCTTGGGCTATTGGCGTTAACCCTGAGTATACCATTGCCGTTTGGGTTGGCAACTTTAACGGCGATAGCAACAAAAACCTTAGCGGAGCCACATCGGCTGGGCCAATCCTTTTCGATATTCTGCAAACGCTTCCGCATAAAAGTAGCCGAAGCTGGTTTGCGAAAGATGAAATTGACTTTAAGCAAATTACCATTTGCAAACTCTCAGGTTTTAGAGCAACCGATGCCTGCACCGAAACCGATACAATTGATGTTCCTTACGGAATGAAGCCTCTTAAGGCTTGCGATTACCATGAGTTTCGCTATTTCTCAACCAATGGCAAATACCAAAGCTGCTCGCGTTGCTGGCACCTAATTGGAAACGAAAAAAAATCGGTTACCATCTATCCGCCCGATATTGCCTACTACCTCCGAGAAAAAGGGCAATACATTGAGAAACTGGCAAACCACTACCCAAAATGCCCTGCATTTAAAGCCGATAACTCACTTAAAATTATTTATCCGAATATGGATGCCAAGCTATTCTTACCTCGCGACTTTAATGGCAAAACCCAACCCGTAATATGTAAGGCAGGGCATACCGGAATGGGGAAAAGGGTTTACTGGTATCTCGATGAAGTTTACCTTGGCGTTACGACTCATGAGCACAAAATGGCCGTAATATTTAACCAAGGGTGGAACACCCTTAAAGTAATTGATGAGTTTGGCGCTGAAGATGCGCAAAGGGTTTTTGCTACGCTAAAAGAGTAAACCTTTACTGTGAAATTCAGCAAACCTATTCACGCAA
>CAZGQZ010000091.1:0-4922 GCA_964527985.1 uncultured Rikenellaceae bacterium
CTGAAGCGCTTTATCCTCTGTATCGCCGTTAGTGGGGCCGTTGAGGGTGAAGTTAGTGTTAAAGGTGAATGTGGGTGTATTTGTTTGCCCTTTATTTAGTGTAACACTATATAATGATGGTATGTCACCAGATATGTAGTTATACTCCTGACTTTCGCTGCCCAAAAGATTTAGATGAACCCTATCGTTGTTCAAGGTTGAAAAGAACTGTAAACCATTTGGTGTTCCTCCACCTCCTGTTTCCTGAATAATACTACCATTAACGTTTAATACATGCGATAGTGCTGGCGATGCATTGGGGGCCAAAACACGAATTAATGCTCCTCGGTTTAATAATTTCATATCACCGTTAACACTAATGATTCTACTTGAACCACTATTCGGAAATGCAATTTCTGCTCCTCCACCACTGGGTGAACCCTCTACAGGATTTGTAACTTCAAATAGTAACAAATCGCGTCCAACATCAATATCACCAGCGCTTCCATTACTTAATATTAAATTTAAATCGCCTAAAATTTCGAAATTTCCATTAGTAGTAATACTTTTTGATAAAGTAACGTTTTTGTTGTTTCCTCCCCATCCATCATTTGAAAAAATTATGTTTGGAACAACATCGGGGGTATTGTTATACACCCTGTCGTTTGCAAAGTTTTCGTATATAATGTAGGATGAATCTTGAGATACAAATTCTCCCAAATCCATTAAGGAGAGGTCTGGATCACCTATCCTAATCCACATTAGGCCTTCTCCCTCAACCCATCCTGCTGCTAATTCGCCCGAATTATTATTAATACAGAGTGTTGGTCTGAATTGAAAATTTGATCGATAAAACCTTGGAACCGGATTACCAACATCATCTGTCATTTGTGTAAACTCAAGCTTAGCAATATCTTCCTGAGTATTATCAATCCATACCCCATGGGGTTGTCCTCGTAAATCAACTTTTGGATCATCCCATGGTACCCAACCAATTACTGCTATATCGCCAACTCTAGGATACTCTCCGTTACCTACCCTTGGCTGCCTGCTATCGTGTGGGCTGTATGCGGGATTTAAAAGGTCGCTTCTTGTCCAAGTTTCCCTATCTCTCCATCGCGGTTCTCTTGCTGCTATGCCCGTTGAGGCTCCATGGTCACGGGTATAGTAAATTAATACCGTGCCGTTAAACATTGTGTTTCTGGCAGCGGTAAATTCACCTGTTTCAAGTTCGAAAGAATAATAATGAAGAATCCGAATTGGATCAGTTCCCGTTAATTCTCCAATATCTGGATCTGTTTGTGCTGGATATCTTACATTATCAATAACTTTTCCGGTAATTAATTGGTTAATATTTCCAACTCCAATAAAATAATCATCTACATAAGAGTAAAAATAATGTTCTAAGTTAGGCTTACTTGAAAACCCAGTATCTCTAACCCTCCAGAAATACTGTAAATAACTCTGAGGAGAATCATCTCCTAAAGTTGGCAGTCTTGATGGAACACCATTAATCTGCACTTTCCCTGTGCTTGTAACATCAGTAAACGTTGGGTTAGCATATGCATATCTGTATTCGCTATTGTTGTAGTTAGCCGATCCAATAGGAAATAAATATGACCCATTTGCTGATATTGTTCTTGTTAATCCTCCATCGCTATAATTGCCACTAGTTCTGTAAAGCCTTACATCTGGTGGTATAATAGAATAGTATGTCACAGTATTGTTATGAAGCGTTCCTTCAACATCAAGATTGTATGTTCTAAGGTCGAAAATACCGTTGGTAAGGGTCATTGTGCCAGTTATAGTTTGCTTAGCTGTTAGGTAGGTAACTTCTTGTGAAAGGTCTGCTGGATGAGGTTCATCAATTTCCAAGTTACCAAATACTCCGTTTCCATCGCCCCCAATTTCGTGCTGGGTGTTAATTACTGCCGTGGCTGTTGCTCCTCCACTACTAATGGTAACTGTTGGTGCCGAGGTGTAGCCACTTCCAGTATTGGTTATGGCAATACCAACAAGGGGTAGTGCATTTCCTCCTGAGGGGACACCATCGAAAACGGGAATTGCTGCAGCACCTGAACCGCCTCCACCAGCAAATGAAATGGTTGGAATTGAGGTGTGGCTACCAGCGTTATTAATGGTAACCGATGTTACAATTCCTCTGTCGGTTAAAATAACGCTCCCTGTTCCTGTTGATTCGATTGTACCAGAATTAGTAATGTTTCCTTTAACCAGAATATCCTTATCGGAGTGACGGAAAAGAGCTGCAGAACCAATGGTTAGGTTATTATGAACTGTAACCGTATTGGTGTTTCCACCTAGTGTTTTTGATGTAAATGGAAGGTCGGGGTTGGTTTCAACTACCAAGTTGTAGAAATTCTGGTTTGTATGTCTTAAGAAAACATTACTTGTATAGGTTACCCTAAATGTGGTTGTGTTGCTGTATGCAAGGTAGTCGCCATTGGTTTCAACAATCATTCCTCGGTCAACCGTCAGGTTTTTAACTTCGCCCCTAAAGCTACCATGCTCGCGGCGAGCAATAAGTCGGGTATAGTTCCTTACGTTTAGGTTTCCTTTTAGCCATATATCGGAACCCATGTGCAAGCTTGCAGTGTTTGTACCAGAGAGTTTTTGAACCTCTAAATTGTACAATGGTCCGTTTGAGATTATATCGTAATTATTGTTGTCATTCATCAACACATAAAAAGTACCTGAAGTTACGTTGTGGTTAGCCACATCGGACTGAATACAAATGGCATTGCTATTGTACTCGTTGTTGCCCGAATCATCGGCAATATATATGTTACCGCCACTCATTTGGAAAACGCCATCGGGATCGATAATACCAAAGCTTGGGTATGCTCCGGTTATCTCTCCTCCGCCATCGGGGTTTATCTGTTGCGACCCTAAGGCACCGCTAAAAACATAGGTAAACTGCCTGTTTCCTCGTATCATCAGCTCACCACCACTCATTACAAACGATGTTTTTCCTCCTGTTCCTCCATGTGCGCTTCGGAACTGAGCCACATCGGTTAAACCACCTTCAATTCGAACCACAGCCGATGCCTCGGACCAGAAAATAAATCCTGCAGAATTTCGAGTATTAAAGTAACCTTGGGAAATTCTGAATTCACCATATACAGAAAGTGCCTGATTGCTTGATCCATTTGCTACTCCACTTGTTCCTGGGAGTAATTCGGCCGATCCGTTTTGCGCTGTGCTAAACACTCTAACATCGGTGCCTGCTATCCAAAGCCTTGCGTTTCCGGGAATTGGATAGTCGCCGTTACCACCTGCCACATTTCCCTCCGAAAGACTTGGGATTATGACATTACCGGTTAGCTTAAGCGTACCATTACGTATCCACAGAGCCTTGCGAACCTCGGGGTTTTCGGCAGTGAAAACGCCTCCAGTTCTCCGGCCTGCATTGTTAGGGCCATAAAGTTGGAAGTAACTGCTATTATCGGCATATACTTCGAGCATAAAATTCCTATCAACTCCCTTGTCGATGATTAGATTGTAAAAATCGGTTACGCCATTTAGCTCGGCTCGGTTGTTTGAATTACCATAAAAAATAACCGTAGCTGCTCCGTTGCTTGTAAACTGGGCATAATCGGGTGCTGCTTGATTGGTAAACCTTACCGTTCCGTTATTCACCATATCGCCACCAATGCGAACCTGATGGTAAATTGCATGGTATTGGCCCAGCGCAGGCATTGAGCCTGAAATTGAGAAAGAACCAATGGTGCTTGCTGTACCAACAGCAATTTGTCCGTTTGCCTCAACAAATACATCCTTGGCAATATCAATGCTAAGCACATCGGTTGCTGTATTGTTGTTAATTTTAAAGATCCCTCTATTTACGGTAAGGTTTCCGTTAAGGGTATAGTTTGAAAGCAATACAAGCTCGTTGGTTGGGTTGGTAAGATTTACCAAAACATTATTAAAGGTTCGTGAGATGTTCAGGTTATGCCCTGTACCATAGTACTCAACAGTTCCTCCACTTGTGCTATTAAAGCTTGTGGCATCGCCACTTGGGAAATTATCGTCGTTGAGCATGATTGTACCTTGACCCTCGATAATGCTAAACGAATGACCTGTTGTTGAGCCAAAATCGAGTTTACCATCGCGAACATCGAGAATTGCGTTGGATTTACCTGCACTGGTTACGGTTACCTTGTAAGGAGCAAGAATTACAACTCTATCAATTTCGGCCGTTGGCGATGTTGTTGGTGTTAGGTTACTGGGGTTAACCTGATCACCACCTCCTGACTCGGTAGTCCATGTCTGCCAGTTATCCCAATCACCTGAGTTGTATGAGTACCATGTTATACCCGTTTGATCGCTACGCGCAATGGTGTAGTATCCATCTTGTAGATTTGCATTATCGGCTGCAACCCAAACCATATTGCCGGTAACAACACCAACCGAACCTGGTACCACAGAAAAATTGCCAGAAGTGCCTGCTCTGTATAAAAGATAGAAAATTTGATTGTTCGAACCTGTTCCCAAACCTAGCTCAGTTAAGTCGAAACCCATAGAGACTGACGTTGTTGTTAGCTCAGTTCTGTCAACATACCAAATCCTATTTGCTCTTCCCTCCAATGTTCCTTCGGCAAGGGTAGGCAAATCGTTAGTTGTTTCGCCCGAAGCCTGATTTGCATGAGCAGCAAAAACGTACTCATCAGCCTCATCGAGAGTACCATTTTGTTCGCGAAGGTAAAGGCCTCCTCCAGAGTTTGCTGTTTGTGTATGCTTTTGAGTTCCATCGGAGGATCCAACGCCAATCATATCGTTTACGTAGGTTCCATCGTCGGGCGTATATACTACACCCGCTATTGCTATTCCATATTTTAATGCATGGTAGTTGCTCACAATGGCCATTTGAGCATCGTTAAGCCCATCGCTATACATTAGCATTTCAGCAACATCAATATCATCGA
>CAZGQZ010000091.1:5022-7719 GCA_964527985.1 uncultured Rikenellaceae bacterium
CTGGCTGTTGTTGGTTGTGTTGCGTTATTTCCTTTTCCTGAAACATCACCCCACACGCTAACCGGATCGTTATTGTTGTAACCTAATGCAACTGCATCGAGCCACATTTGCAACTCGGGTTGGTTATCGGATCCATCTACATTTCCAACTCCTCCAGGCCCCCCCGAACGAGGGGTTGTAATAATTGGATTTTGCGCATCTACCTGTATAACATCAACGTAAAAATCGTAACCACCATGCACAACAACTCTATCGAACAATGAGTAATCGTTATCAACATTGCTGGTTACGGTTGCTATTTGCGTTCCTACCTCGTTGTAAAGCGTAACGGAAAACGTATTGTCTGCATTTGATGTAAAAACAAATCGGTACCATTCATCTTCAGGCCTTCCGCCAGTAATACTAACCGTTGAACTAATATCAGATCCTGCGCCTGCAGTTCTCTTTTCAATTGCAACTTGCGTTGCTGTTACCCTAAAGCCATAACCGTCAAAATTGCTGTTTTCAATTGCTAACCGATCCTGCGCTCCCCCTCCTGCTGTCGATGGACGCCAAATTCGTCCTGTAAATGAAAACTCGCGCCCCATTGGTGCATCGAGCTGCTTATAACCTCCATTAGGATCGTTGTTTGATATCTTTCTGATTGAATACGAGCCTACAAAACTTTGATTACTCGAATACTCTACATCACCCAAGGCGTAAGTATTCCATCCTTGCCATGTTGAGAAATCGTCGTAAAAAACAGTAGTTTGCGCCTTTGCTCCTAGAGCTATAAAACCAATAGCTACAATTAAAAGGAAACTGGCAAAACGACTTCTCCGCTGCTTGTTTTGAGGATAAATATTTTTCATGGTAATTGAAATTTTCGAGCGTTTCATTAGATGCCTTTCAGCAAATATAAAAAATTGGTTAAATCCATTTAACATGCCCTATTGTAAAGACCTTTATATATTACAACTTTCACGCCATCGCTCGTACTTGCCTCTTTTTCTGAACCTTTCTAACGGCAAAAGCATTTACGATACGTTTCTCTGTCCATTTTCGGGCAAAAACAAGGTGTTTGTTTTCCAAATAAAACAAAACACATAACCTTGCAAATTACGGTTTTATGGCTTTAATGTTCAGGGTTTTATCGCCTATTTTGGCGAATGCTATTATTTATTTGACAAACTACTTTTGCTGTTGCAATAACTGATTCTATAGGATTTGGATAAAACCCATATGAAAACGCCCTTTGTGATCACATTTTTTACACTTTTTAGCTACAGCATGATCCTTATCAATGCCAATATTTTGCCCTACACAAAAAAAGGGCTTACCTTTAAGAGCTGATATTAATACTGAATTACTAATACATAAATTACATACCAATATGTTCGACAAACAAGTATACATCAACCGAAGGTTGAACCTTCGTAAGAAAATTCGCTCAGGGTTAATCCTTATCCCTGGCAACGCCGAGTCGCCCATGAACTACCCTTCAAACACTTATCGCTACAGGCAGGATAGCAACTTTTTATACTTTTTTGGCATTGATCATCCTGGCTTTGTTGGCGTTATTGATATTGAAGATGGCAAAGATTGCCTTTACGGCAACGACTTTGAACTTGACGATATAATATGGATGGGTCCTCAACCCACAGTAAATGAACTTGGACAAAAAGTTGGAATCCCCTGTACGCATCCCATGAAGGAGCTAGCCTCAACTCTTCAACGGGCAATTCGCAATGGCCGTAAGATTCACTTTTTGCCCCAATACCGGGCCGATAACATAATTATGCTTGAGCGATTGCTTGGTATTCATCCCTCGCTTATAGCAAAATATGCATCGGTTGAGCTAATCAAAGCGGTTGTTTCGCTTAGGTCGATAAAAGCACCCGAAGAAATTGCCGAGCTCGATAAAGCTGCCGATGTGGGCTACCTTATGCATACCACAAACATGCGCCTTGCAAAACCAGGAGTAACCGAACAGGAATTGGTTGGTGCTGTTGAGGGAGTTGCCATTAGCAAAGGGTATATGCCATCGTTCCCAATTATTCTCTCGCAAAACGGCGAAACGCTGCATAACCACGATCATTCGCAAACGCTTACTTCGGGCAGGTTACTGCTAACCGATGCTGGTGCCGAAATTGGCTCGCACTACGCATCCGATTTTACACGCGCTTTCCCCGTTGATGGTAAGTTTACCGACAGGCAAAAAGGGGTTTATAACATTGTTCTTAACGCTCTTAACAAATCCATTGAGCTTTGTAAACCCGGTGTAACCTATCAGAGCATTCACCTTGAAGCAGCAAAGGTTGTTGCTGCAGGGCTTAAGGAACTTGGTATAATGAAAGGCAATGTTGATGAAGCGGTAGCCAATGGCGCACACGCCATGTTCTTCCCTCACGGGCTTGGCCACATGATGGGACTCGATGTTCACGACATGGAAGATTTGGGTGAAAACTACGTGGGCTACGATGATGAGGTTTCGCGTATCGACCAGTTTGGCACTGCTTTCCTTCGCCTTGGACGACGCTTGCAAACAGGCTTTGTTCTAACAGTAGAACCTGGAATTTATTTTGTTCCTGCCCTAATTGAAAAATGGAAAAACGAAAAGATAAACAGCTCCTTCATTAATTACGACAAGGCCGAAGAATATATTGGTTTTGGTGGTATTCGTCTTGAAGACGATGTGCTAATTACCGAGAATGGTTG
>CAZGQZ010000091.1:7819-9953 GCA_964527985.1 uncultured Rikenellaceae bacterium
CGTGCACTATCGCCAAGGCGCATGCCAACCATAATTTCGTGCGAACCGAGGTTATTAAAAGTGGTAATATCGCCCCAGGAGTAATCGAACGCATAGCCAAAGTAAAACTGCTGATAGTTCATGCCAAACATGGTTATTATTGTTCCTGTGGTTCGGAATGATAATCCAGCCCAATAATCCTCTTTGTAGTATGCCTTCATATTTAAATCGAGGCTCCATGAGAGTTTTTCGGTAAAGGCAAGCATCATTGAAGGTTCAAATGCATAATCGGAACGTCGCTCTTGATATTTATATCCTCCCAAAAGGTAGTAATGGCGAACAAGCCTATAGGCACTTTCGGGATTTCCTATGCCAAATTGTATAGAACTTTGGAAAAGGCTAGTTGCAGAAAAACCTGCATAAAAATTATCGCCACTAACAAGGAAACCAATATTTGCATCGGGTGAAAAATCGGCGTTTACCATTCCCTCTTGAACTAACGCATCGTAAATTGAAGGATCGTATAAATCACCTGGAGTTACATCGGCTTTAAACTGAAATGCTGAAAGCGAAACTCCGGCACTATACTGGATATCGCGAACATAAATATGGTATGAATAAGTTCCTTGGATGCCGGTTCTCCGAATGCTTCCGTTCATGTCGTTAAAGATATATCCGCCAAAGCCAACTCTTCCGCTTGGTCTACGTCTTCGTACCCTACTTTTAATCATCCGGTTACGATTTCGAAAGCTGGTTTTTAGCACCCTTGTTTGACCGCTAATGGCATAGGTGCTTGGTCCTTCGCCATAGCCCAACCATTGCTCGCGTGCAGTTAGGTTAAAATCGGTTATACCTTGATAACCCGCAATGGCTGGATTAAGGAGGTATGGATTCATCATATACTGGCTATAAATTGGCTGCTGCTGTGCCCTTGCTGCCAAGCCAATAAATGTGAACACTAGTAGTATGTATATCCTCTTTACCATTTTTATCCTACCATTTAGGTTTTATTCTTGCTTTTCCGTACATCCCTTTATGCGGGAATTGCTAATAAAGCGCTATCGAACAATGGTTACTGAACCTTTATAAGTAAACACCTTTCCATCAACATTTATGCGAATAACATAGTGGTACGAATCCATTGGCAATGGTCGTCCTCCTAAATCGCGGCCATTCCACTCCTTAAACATACCCTTCGATTGCCAAACCATTTTTCCCCAACGATTAAATACGCTAACATCAACATCGTTTAGGTATGGGAAAAGATGTGCTCCGGCAGAGTTAGGCGCTGGGAAAATCCATGTATCGTTAACGCCATCGTCGTTTGGTGTAAATGCTGCTGGGATACGCAAGTTGTTATAGTTTGCTGCACTAATCATAATGGTATCGGAATTTGAACAGCCATTCCAATCGGTAACAGTAACCGAAACTAACTGATCGCCAAATCCTCCTTCAACAACAATTGATGATGACACCTGGCCGGTATTCCAATCGTAGAATTGGAAATCGGGATTATACACGTCGAGAAGAAGCGTTTGCGCTCCAAACAGAACCGTATCGTTGCCTAGCCACACCTCGGGTAATGGGTTTACAAAAGCTTCCATTTCGTTATAGGTACAACTATATATGCTATTTACCAGTTGCACTTGGTATGTTCCTGCTTCGCCTGTATAGTAAATACGATCGGTTGATCCGTCGAACCATAGGTAGCTTAAAAAGTCTCCTGGATCGAGTTCAGCAACATCGCCCTCACAAATGGCAACCGACTCGGGAACTCCGTCAAAAGGTAAGTTAATGGTTGGAGAGTTTAGCACAATATTCTGCGTATATGGCTCGCCAGTACACCCAAAATCGGCATGCTCAATAACCTCAAAGGTATAAATTCCTCCAGCCAAATCGGGGCTCCAGTACATTTGAATAGTATCGCCTCGGTTTATAAGCGTATAGTAGCTATCGCTAACCTCGCTATTGTCGGGGCCAATTACACGCCACTCAAAATCGGATAGCCCATTAAACCCTTCAACCCAATAATCTTCAACGGTACCCACGCATGCCATGGGTAAATCGAATGGATTTTGAGCCTTTGCAGGCTTAACCGCTAGGCTAACGATAATAAGAAAAAGTAATATGTGTAAAGTTCTATTCAAACTGTTTG
>CAZGQZ010000092.1:0-1845 GCA_964527985.1 uncultured Rikenellaceae bacterium
TGTTGAATACGTTGAAAGCGTTATGGGTACGCAAGTTGATAGGGGCGAATGCTGGGATCTTGCAAACCAAGCACTAAAAAGAGTAAATGCTAAATGGAATGGCGAGTACGTTTACGGTAAAGCCATAGACTATAAAAAGGAGCCTGTTTACCCAGGCGACATTGTTCATTTCCGAAAGGTAACCATTAAGCAAACCGAAGGGTTTTTTACACATACCCTAACCATGGAGGAACATACGGCCATTATAGTTAAGGTTTATGCAGTTGGCGTTTACGATTTGGCCCACCAAAACACAGGTTTCTCTGGCCGAAAAGTGGGTGTAAGCCCAATCGATCTAAACGGTCTTATTAAAGGTAAAGTAACTATTTACCGACCAGTAAAATAGAAGATAAACTACTTTTGACATGAATATTTTAAAACTAGTAACCGTTTCCTTTTTACTATTTTCCTTTTCGGGTTTGAAAGCCCAAACTGTTGAGATTTCAGTAGAAGTACTTCAAGCATTTTCGGCACAAGCCAAGCTCTATCAGTATGAGGGTAGCAATACGCTGCTTGTCGATTCTGCTTGGCAAGAGGCTCCTGGTACATATAAATTTAAACTCGACTCAGCCTTAACGAGAGGGCTATATAGGGTTAATGTAGGTAAAAATATCGCCTTTGACATTGTAATAAATAACGAACAATCTATTGATATACAAACTGTTGTTTACGCCCCAAACGATAGCCTAAAAAGCACAAACTCAACAGAGAATACAGTTTACTGGCTTTTCGATAACTACAAGCGAAAGCATAAACAGCATATGTGGTTATTAAACTCGTTAGCGGATTTTTACCCCGACTCGGCTTCGTTCAGAGGAACAATTGCTAGGGAAATTCAACGACAAGAGCGCAAACAGTACGATTATGCAGATAATCTTGTTAATCAATATCCTAACCTTTTGGCAAGTAAGTTTATTCTCCTTGAACAGAAACCAATCCATAAGCAAGCATATCATCAGAAACCGAAGTTGGAACAGAATATGGCTACCATTTGGTGGAGCGATATTGATTTAACCGATCGGGCAATACTCAACGCACCTGCTTTTAGCGCTCGACTATGGCAATACGTTGAATCATTTTATAGCGAAAACTTTGACAAAGAGGAGCAGGATAGCGTTTTTATTGATGGGATAGATAAGCTTCTGCATTTAGATATGGCCATTGAGGCTAAAGTAAAAATTCGTGAAATGCTAATAAGCGGTTTTGTTAACTCAAGCTATGAAAATGTGGTTGAATTCCTAGAAACAGAAGTGTTTGGCACTTTACCTCCAATCCGACAGAAGTCGGCAGGCAATCTTATATCTGGGGGTCCAAGTATTAAAATTGGCGACAAAGCCTATAGCTTTAAAATCCCCATGAAAGATGGTTCATCGGTAGACCTTAAAGATCTTAATGCTGATTATAAGCTCGTTGTTTTTTGGTCGTCGTGGTGTCCTCACTGTATCGAAACGTTGCCCCGAATAAATGAGATTTATAATGAGTATCGCTCTAAAGGGCTAGAGGTTATTGCTGTTTCACTCGACGAAGAAGATGAACTTTGGGATAGCTATGTTAAAAGTATGGGGTTAGACTGGATTAATATGAGAGAACCTGTTGCTGATGGTAGTGAAATTTTATATATGTACAAAGTGGAGGAAACTCCAATGATGTTTCTGCTTTCAAAAGATTTAACCATAATTTCGCGTCCAGCAACTCGCAGGCAGCTAAAAGCAAAACTTCGGAAACTTTTGTAGTCTGCATTTATAAACCAATAGTTTTAATAAGTATTTATATGAGACTTAATACGTGCAAATTAAAGCCTTTTAT
>CAZGQZ010000092.1:1945-9924 GCA_964527985.1 uncultured Rikenellaceae bacterium
ATCAATCGCCACTTTTTGCTGATATTGACATTCCTGTTGTAGTCAACTACAGGCACGATACCTCAAAAAAAATTATTCCCTATAATTGGCAAACCGTTGACTCGATTGCAGCCGACAATAATGCCGATTTGTTAATTTCGTTGGAGTATATCAAGCTAACACCTGTAGTTGATGGTTACTCATACTGGGACGGCTCGCTAAATGCATACTACGGTTACCTCTCGTACAATATATATGCTTATTGGAGGGTGTACGATACTTACACACGTAAAATATCAGCAACTTACCTTTATCAGGATACGCTTACTTGGGAAAAATACGACTATACACCCGTTAAGGTTGGCTATCAGCTACCTGGCTTTTTTTCTGCTGCCTCTTACTGTGGCTATGAAATTGGAGTAGATTATGCCAGTAAAATTGCCCCAACATGGATGAACGAGAAGAGGGTATACTTCTCAAAGGGTTCAAAAGAAATGCGTAAGGCAGCAGAGTATGTTCAGGAAAACCAATGGCTTGATGCTGCTAGCACTTGGCAGCAAATATTGCAAAACAACTGTTCCAATTCGAAGCTATGCGCGCATGCGGCTTTCAATATGGCTTTGGCTAATGAAATTTTGGGAAATTTCGATGTTGCTTTAGAATGGCTTAATAAATCAGAGAACTTTCAGAAAATCCCAGAAACTGATTGGTATAGAAATATCCTGGAACTTAGGATAAAAGTTTTAGACCTACTTTAAACAACCCCTACAAATGCAATTATTATATGAATTGGATTCTTTTTATTATATTGATAATCATATCGATAAACTTTTTATTTGAACTTATACTTGACTTTCTAAATCTAAAGCATAGAGGAAAACCAGTTCCGGATATCGTTAGCGATGTATACGATACTGATACCTACCAAAAGCAACAACGATATGAAATAGAAACCACGAAGTTCTCATTCTTTCAGGGGACTATTTCGTTTGTTGCAATTTTTATAGTGCTTTTTTTTGGCTTTCTCGGTAAGTTTCATGGTTACATTTCTAGCCTAGGATATAGCGATGTGTTAACAACGCTTATTTTTTTTGGTGTACTTTTTATAGTAACGCAAATATTATCAATACCTTTTTCATTGTATTCCACATTTGTAATCGAGCAAAAATATGGTTTTAACAAGGTAACACCTAAGCTCTTCGTTACCGATATAATTAAATCGATACTGCTTGTTACAATAATAGGAGGTGGACTGCTAGCTCTAATCACTTGGGTTTTTCATGCATATACCCAATGGTTTTGGCTGTTAGCACTAGGAATAATGCTGCTTTTTTCACTTTTGGCAAATGCCTTATACTCTCGAGTAATTGTACCTCTTTTCAATAAGCAAATACCTCTTGAAGCTGGTGAATTGTACGAAAGTATTAAGGCGATGTCGGAAAGAATTGGCTTTCCTGTAAATAAAATTTATACGATCGATGGCTCAAAACGAAGCACAAAGGCTAATGCATATTTTACAGGGTTTGGCCGAAATAGGCGTGTAGTACTTTATGATACGCTAATTAACTCAATGTCAACCAATGAGGTTGTGGCTGTTCTTGCCCACGAAATTGGTCATTACAAGCGAAAACATATTTGGATTAATTTTACAATCGGAGCAGTTCAGTCGGCAATTATTCTTTATGTTTTTAATATTATGGCCCAAAGTACAAGTCTAACAATTGCTTTGGGGTATAATAATGCAATAGAACCCGTTTTTCACCTAAGCCTAATAGCATTTGGCTTGCTGTTTACACCTATTGAACATGTTTTAGGTATAGCCTCAAACTATTTAAGCAGAAAAATGGAGTATCAAGCCGATAGCTTTGCTGTTAATTTAAAGCTTGGCAATCAGCTTATTTCAGCACTCAAGAAACTTTCAAAGGATAATTTGTCAAATCTCACACCACATCCAATATACGTTTTTATTAACTATTCGCACCCAACCCTTTACCAAAGAGCTAAAAAAATTCTAAACAGCGTTTAACAACGGAACGAAAAATAAGGTAATTTTGCACTTTGTTGCCTCTTTAGCTCAGCTGGTAGAGCAGCTCATTCGTAATGAGCAGGTCGTGGGTTCGAGTCCCATGAGAGGCTCATTTTTAAAGTTTTAATACTAGCCTTAAACTATCCTAAACACAATGAACGCAGCCATTTTAACCATAGGTGAGGAGATACTCATCGGTCAGATAGTAGATACGAATTCAGCATGGATTGCCACGAACCTCAATGCCCTTGGAGTTAAGGTTAGCCGTATTGTTTCTATTAGCGATACACTTGAAGAGATTAAAGCTGCTATTCACGAGCTGTACACAAAATACGATATTGTTCTCGTAACCGGAGGTTTGGGGCCAACCAACGACGATATTACCAAACTAGCTATTTGTGAATATTTTGGGGCAAAGCTAGTTCTGCATAAACCAACACTTGAACATATTACACATATTTTTTCCCAAAGAGGTTTGCCATTAACCGATCTTAATGCAAAGCAGGCCGATGTTCCTGATAATTGTAAAGTTCTACACAATCCCAATGGAACCGCCCCTGGGATGCTTTTTGAGAATAGTGGCAAATTACTTATTTCAATGCCTGGAGTCCCGTTTGAAATGCAAGCAATTATGGAACTCCATGTTTTACCGGCTATACAAAAGAAAAGTTTTGGCAAAGTAGTTTACCATAAAACGGTACAAACATTTGGCCTGCCCGAATCGTTTTTGGCCGAAAAAATTGCACAATGGGAAAATGAATTACCATCAAGCATAAGCTTAGCATATCTTCCTAGTCCAAATTCAATACGTTTAAGACTTTCAACTATAGGCGATAACGTAGGCCCAATTGAGCAGAAGGTTCAATATCAAATTGATAAACTACAACAGATTATTCCGGATAACATTTTTGGATTCGATAACGATACCATGGCTATGGCAGTTGCTAAACTCCTGTTAGCCAAGAAATGTAAACTAGCCATAGCTGAGAGTTGTACAGGAGGATTTATTTCGCATCTTATCACTCAGAATTCGGGTTCTTCTGCATATTTTTTAGGGGGAGTTATAGCATACGACAATTCAATTAAAATAAGTGAATTAGGAGTTTCTGAAGACGAAATCCAAAGGCACGGTGCGGTGAGCCAGCAAGTGGTCGAGGCAATGGCACTAGGTGCTAAAAAGCGCTTTAATGCGCATTACGCAATTGCTACATCAGGTATTGCCGGACCAACTGGAGAAACACCAGGTAAGCCAGTTGGAACTGTTTGGGTGGCCATAGCAACTCCCCAAGGGATTGTTAGCCAAAGGTTTGTTTTTGGTAATGATAGGCAACGAAATATACTACGAAGTGCAGTTACGGCGCTAAATCTATTAAGGTTAACCCTAATAGATGAAAAAAAAGGGTAAAAAATATAGAATTTTTACTCGTTTATTTTGGATAATTAAATAAAAATTGCGTCCTTTGCGCACTGTTTTGAAAATCATACAAACAAGATAATACCCAAGGAACGATGTCACGAATTTGTCAGATTACCGGAAAAAAGTTAATGGTTGGGAATAATGTTTCTCACTCCAATAAAAAGACTAAGAGAAGGTTTTACCCTAATCTTATGAATAAGAAATTTTTTCTCGAGGAGGAAAATCGCTGGGTAACCCTTAAGGTTTCAGCTGCGGGAATCCGCACAATTACTAAAAAGGGGCTCAAAAGTGCTTTAAAACAAGCCGAGCAAAAGGGTTTTATTAATATCTACTAAAGTATTTAGCAATGGCAAAAAAAGGCAATAGAGTACAGGTTATATTGGAGTGTACCGAGCATAGAGAGTCGGGTCAACCTGGAACATCAAGGTATATTACTACCAAAAACAAAAAGAACACTCCCGACAGGCTTGAGCTTAAGAAGTATAATCCAATACTTCGAAAAGTAACCCTACATCGTGAAATAAAATAAAAACTAAATAGCTATGGCAAAGAAAGTAGTTGCATCTTTACAAAAAGGTGAGGGAAGAACAAACACCAAATGCATTAAAATGGTTAAATCTCCCAAAACTGGTGCCTATGCTTTCCGTGAGGAAATGGTACCAAACGCTATGATTAAAGAATTTTTCGACGGGAAAATTTAATTTCCCTACAGATATGTAAATGCCTTAAAGCTTCCTATGCTATGTAGGAAGCTTTTCGTATTTTTGGTAAAATCAAACCTGAACATCAATGGGCTTTTTTAAAAAACAATCGCCTAGCCAGAACGATCCGCTAGATAAAGGTCTGGAAAAGACTAAGCAGAGCCTATTTTCTAAGCTCTCTCGAATTGTTGCAGGTAAATCATCCGTTGACGACGAGGTACTTGACAATCTCGAAGAAGTGCTCATTACTTCAGATGTGGGCGTAGAAACTACTCTGCGTATTATTGAGCGGGTTGAACAGCGGGTGGCTCGCGACAAATACATGAACGCTTCCGAACTCGACCAGATTCTGAAGTCAGTAATTGCTGAACTTTTAGCACAGAATGAATCTGGCGAAATTAGCACTTCTATTGAAACTCCCGATGGACCTCCGTATGTTGTTATGGTTGTTGGTGTTAACGGTGTGGGAAAAACCACTACCATAGGTAAGCTTGCGCACATGTATAAAGAGCAAGGAAAATCTGTTTGTCTTGGTGCAGCCGATACTTTTAGGGCTGCTGCAGTTGATCAGCTAACCATTTGGGCCGATAGAGTTGGAGTGCCCATTGTAAAACAAGCAATGGGAGCCGATCCTGCCTCAGTTGCATTCGATGCCATATCATCTGCAAAAGCAAATAATGCCGATTTAGTAATTATCGATACTGCTGGTAGGCTTCACAATAAGGTTAACCTTATGAACGAGTTATCGAAGATTAAGCGGGTAATGCAAAAGGTTATTCCTAATGCTCCCCACGAAGTGCTTTTAGTGCTAGATGGTAGCACCGGACAGAATGCTTTTGAGCAAGCAAAGCAGTTTACGCTTGCCACCGAGGTAACCTCATTGGCACTAACAAAGCTCGATGGCACAGCTAAAGGAGGTGTTGTGCTAGGTATTTCCGACCAGTTTAAAATACCTGTTAAGTATATAGGCGTAGGCGAAAAAATTACCGATTTGCAAGTGTTTGATAGGTTTGCCTTTGTCGAATCGCTTTTCAACCGTTAGCGTTTTCAATCTCATTATTACAATCAATTACAAGGGCATTTATGCCCTTTTTTTGTAGATTTGGATCAAGTATATATTGCAGTAAAACTAAACCTTAATTACAGTTGAATATCATACTTTTTTTATAACTAAATAAATAGCTTAATGAAAATGAAGAATCCAAAGGCTACTCGAACGCCAATTTATCGGGATACCGCTTTTCATTTAGAAGATATTCAAACTATGAAAAAGGCATTCTCCGATGAGCTTGAATACAACAGAGACCCCGATCTGTACATTTATAGCCGATATAGAAACCCCAATGTAGCTAAGGCTGAGAGCATGCTAATGGATATTGAAGAAAGCAATTGGGCGATTCTAACACAATCGGGGCTTTCGGCAATTGATGTCGCTTTGTCAATTTTCCAAGAGCGCGAAAAAGACCAGAACTGGCTTTTCTTTTCAGAAATTTATGGGGGAACAAATCACTACATTGATAGCGTTTTAGTGAACAGGAGAGGGCTAAATATCCAGCGTTTTCAACCTAATGGCGATGCCTATTCCATTAAAGAGTTTGAAAAGGTTTTGGATAAATATAAGCCTCAAGTTGTTTTTTTTGAGGCAATCTCAAATCCAATGCTTATCGCTCTCGATGCAAAAGCTTTTATTGCTTTGGCCAAAAGTTATGGAGCCAAGATAATTGTTGATAATACATTTGCCACACCTTACCTATGGAAACCCTTGCAAAGCGAAGTTGATATTGTTATCCATAGCGTTACCAAGTATTTAGCCGGGCATGGTACTCTCTCGGCGGGAGTTCTTTGCGGAAACGATGAATTGCTCGAAAAAAAGGCAATTGAATATCGCAAACTTGTTGGACATATGCTTTCTCCCGACGATGCAGCTCGCCTTTGCGAACAGCTTAAAACATTTGAGCTACGCGTTGAGAAGCAGTTTAAAAACGCTTTTGTTCTTTCATACTTTCTAAATAATCACAGCAAAGTTGAAAAGGTTCTTTATCCAGGGTTAGAAACTCACCCAACTCACTCAAATGCGTTTAAATTGTTTAAAGGCAAAGGATACGGAGCAATTATTACTTTTGATATTGCAGGTAGTAGCTTTGAAGATAAGCAGCAAAAGTGCGATAAGTTTATAAATCTCTTAAAAAATAAGATACCGCTCGTTCCAACCTTAGGCGATACGGAAACAACACTAATGCCCATTGAACCTGTTTGGGGCGATAAGTTTCCATACCCCGGAATGGTAAGGCTTTCGGTTGGTATTGAGAATGTGGACTTGCTGATTAAAACATTAGGTTGTGCGCTTGATGACATTGCCTAGGCAAATAAAAAACAGGTTATTGAATGGATAGTTACAATGGTTTTGTTTTCGATTATGCTAAGTGCGTGGGCTGCCATGCCTGCTTGGTTGCTTGTTACAACGAAAACCAAACCGTTCCTCCCATTAGCTGGAGAACAATTAATCGTTTCAATAATGAAAAGTTACCATTGCTTGGTTTTATTCACCAATCAATTGCCTGTAACCATTGTATTGAAGCACCATGCCTAAAAGCCTGTCCAAGTAGTGCATACTATAAAGACTCAGTTACAGGAGCTATTCTTCATAATGCTGATAAATGTATTGGATGCAAATACTGCACATGGGCTTGCCCTTTCGATGCCCCAAAGTTTAACGGAAGTCTCGGAATTATCGAAAAGTGTAATTTTTGCAACCAACGACTAGCTGAAGGTAACGAGCCAGCCTGTACCACAAATTGCCCAACAGGGGCACTATCGTTTGGGCAAATTCAACCCGAGAAGCCCAAAGGCTTTGGTATTTCAAAAAAACCAATATCACCTAGAGTTTTAACACTTAGAGCTGAACATGCCATTGTTTTTCCAATATCCAATAAAGATTCGATAGGAGCGGAACCAATTGATTTGGCTAAATTCTCAAAAAAAAGAGTAGCTACCTCATTAAACAGTAAAGCTGAGTGGCCCTTAGCGCTTTTTACGTTTATTGGTTCATTACTTGTTGGATGGTTCTCAGTAAGTTTAATACCAAACAGCATAACTATTCCTTTATGGATGTTTATAATACTAGGGTTTATTGGTTTACAAATAAGCGTTTTACACTTGGGCAAACCATTACGATCATACTTGTCATTAAACAATCTTAAAACCAGCTGGCTTAGTCGCGAAATTCTTTCATTTGGATTGTTTTCGTTTATTGCTTTTATCGCCATTGTCTTCAATAATTATAAGCTAATGCTAATAGGCAGCCTTTTAGGCGTGTTATTCCTATTTTGTGTCGAAATGGTTTATTCAGTTGTAAAAAAGAGATACAATACCGTCATTCATAGCGCGAATACAATACTAACAGCGGCAGTATTTTTCGCTTATTTTTCAGCAAATAACAATATTTTGCTTCTGCTTTTGGTTATTAAATCGGCTTTGTTTATTGCCAGGGTAGCGCAAAACAACGAAACTCGCATACCACAGAATACAATAGCAGCTTTTATTCGGCTTTTTCTTGGGTTTGTTCTGCCAATTGGCCTGATTAGCTTTAACACTACAAGCAGCTATGCTAATTGGCTTTTACTTGCTCTTATTTTATCTGCTGAGTTAGTTGATAGAATTTTATACTATAACGATATACAAGCCGAAAGACCTATGGATTTTGAAAAGGATCTGTTGGTTCAAAAAAACTAATTATTTTAGTAAAATAGAACTTATTGGATGTAATTACGTTTTTTTTTGATAAACTAGTTTGTAATACACATCCAACAATTTAGATTTGTAGTACCAATCGTTAGTGCGAAATATTCATTAATAA
>CAZGQZ010000093.1:0-9867 GCA_964527985.1 uncultured Rikenellaceae bacterium
TTAAGGGTATCAATCTGACTTTGAATAATATCGGAGCCTGCCATTTCGAAGTTTCGAGGAGTAATGTAAAAGTTTAGCTCTATGGCATCAACTCCAGTATCCTCAATTTGCTTAGCATACTCAATCCAAGTATCCTCGTGCAATGCGTTTAGGCTTGCAATTACGGGAATATCGACACTTTGCTTCGCTTTTTTAAGCTTTAAAAGATGTTCCTTTGCACCAGCATGCTTTAGCGTTGGGTAAAGGCTAGTCATCTCAGCGTTTCGCTCGGCATACTCTTCCATTGCATTCATCATCTCAAGCTCTTCGAGCTGAATTTGCTCTTCGAAGAGAGACTTTACAACTAATGCTCCAGCATCGTTTAGCTTTTGTAAGTTATCAGGATTGGCAGTTAACGACGACGCGCCAACAATTAACGGGTTTTTTAAGCTTAACCCTAGGTAAGTGGTGTTTAAATTTGCCATGGTATTAGGTTTTATGATTCGTATTTATTTTGATTATAATGCGTAAGCTCGAATTATTCGGCTAAAAAGATGTTTGTAATCGTCATCCCACTTGTGATCGGTAAAGTTTTTTGCATTTACCGCAATTACAAGGCTCTGGCTTTTGTCAACAAACACATACTGATCGCCATAACCTGCAGCAAAAAAAACATCTTCCTCACCCTCAACAGGTTTTACCCACCAGTGCAGTCCGTATCCTACATCATCGTTTTCAATGAGCATAGCTGTTGATTGGTCAATCCAGCTGCTCGAAACCACTTGTTGATCCCTCCACTTACCCTTGCTCACCATAAGCAAGCCCAATTTTGCCATATCGAGCGATGTTAACGAAAGGCCTCCCCATGCGGGGTTTCCGTTTCCAGGATATGTATCCCAATGGTACTTATCGATACCTAGCGGTATAAAAATGTATTCATCGATAAAATCGACAAAATCTTGCCCAGAGGTTCGGCAAATTATTTCTTTGAGCAAATCGGAGCATGCACTGTTGTATGTAAATTTAGTTCCAGGAAGCGTATCCAGGGGAAGGTTAAGCACAATGGGTATCCAGCTGTTGGGATTATGGCTTAGCTCGATAAGCGGATTACCAGCATAGGAATAATGCGTTGTCCACTCATCCCAAGCAAAGCCCGCTGTTTGCATTAGCAAATGCCTTAGGGTAATTTGTTTTTTTATGGTATCACGCTCAAAAATAGCCTGATGTTCGGGAAAATAGGTAAATATGGGCTCATCAATAGAAGGAATAAAACCATTATCGATACAAATACCAACAGCAATTGAAGTTACACTTTTGGTTACTGAGCTAATTGGATGGAGAGTTGATCGTTGCGAAAAGCCAAAGTATTTTTCGTGAACCAACCTTGGTCCTTGAAAAATAATAAGGCTTGAAATTTTACCGTATCTATCGCTTCGAATATCCTTATGAATTTGTCTAATTGAATCGGCATAAAAAAAATCCGATGGAGGCAGCTGAGCAAAAGCCGATAAACCTAATGAAAACAGAAGGGCTAGTGTAATATTGATTTTATGCTTAAAGGCTCTTCTCATAATGGATTACTCACATTTTTTTGAGTATAAGCTAAAGTTAAGCAATATTTTAAAAATTAGGCCTTTATAATAAGCTCAACTTTGTAGTAATAAACTATAAACAAGGCAAAATGTTCAACACAAAAAAAGCGATGCTTGCTTGAGCCCTTACCTGTTAGCCAAATACACGCTTCAGTCTTTCCAAGGCCATCTCTACATTACTTCTTGGAGTTGCCAAATTCATTCTGAAAAAGCCGACACCTTCGGGGCCAAAAATTTGCCCATCATTTAGCGCAACGCCAGCATCGATAAAAATCTTCTGTTTAAGCTCATCATGCTCAAAACCCAGCGAATTAAAATTGAGCCATGCTAAATATGTACCCTCAGGAATTACGACTTTAACGCCTGGCACATACATTTCGAAAAACTCCTTTACAAGTTTTACATTACCGTAAATGTATGCCAAAGCCTGTTTCAGCCAATCCTCGCCCTCGGGCGAATAAGCTGCTTTAACCGCCTCGTACCCCATAATATTGCCATGCCCAGTTCCGTTACGCTCAAGCTGTTTATGGTATGCCTCCAATAAGCTATTGCTCTCAATAATTGCATATGCCGAGGTTAAGCCTGCAATATTGAACGATTTGCTAGCCGAGCCAAAAGTTACTGTTTTGCTAGCAATTTCAGATGATAAAGATGCTAGTGGGATATGCTTATGAGGATAAAAAATAAGATCGGCATGAATTTCATCGGCAATAATAGTAACCCCATTGCTAATGCAAATTTCGGCCATGGTTTTTAATTCTTCACGTTGCCAAACCCTGCCCACGGGGTTATGCGGATTACAAAGAATAAAGAGTTTTACCCCATTTTTTATGGCTTTTTCAAATGATTGGAAATTGATTGTGTAACCATTCTCGCTATACACTAAAGGGTTAGAAACAACCTGTCGCCTGTTGTTATTCACTGCATAAAAAAAGGGATGGTATACCGGCGTTTGTACCAAAATTTTATCGCCAACGCTGGTAAATGCTTGCACTGCATGGTTTAGGCCAGCCACAATCCCCGGCGCAAACGAAATCCACGATGGATTGATTTTCCATTGATGCCGCTTTTCCATCCAGTTGGTAATAGCGGAATGGTAATCGGAATCGGGATAAGTGTAACCAAGTATGGGGTGTTCCAGCCTTTGCTTAAGCCGATCGATAATAAACTTGGGTGTTGCAAAATCCATATCGGCTACCCACATTGGTATAGCCTTTTCGTTTCCGAACAGCTTGCTAAGCATGTCCTGCTTAATGGCCGAAGTTCCTTCTCGGTTAATAGCTTCTGAAAAATCATATTCCATAATAAACGATTTTGGAAAAGGAATCAAACAAAAAGGGCAACATCCGAAAAAGCTCAGATGTTGCCCTAAAATAAATGTGCTATTCGTGCTTAGCCAACAAGTTTGCTAAGTTTTGAAAACGAATCGTCTACCGTACTGAGCAAATCGCTATAAATTTGCTTAAAATGCTTTCGCGTTTGCTTTTTGTCGGCACCTTTTTCGGGATTATTCACCCTGTGAATAAAATCGTTACGCTTACCCACTACCTCCTCAATAATACCAACAACTTCATCCCTATTCTTATCGCCATTTAGGTAAAGGTAAGTGTAGCAATCCGATACTACTTCACCTACCAAATAATCAATATCCTTTTTAATGTCTCTTACACTTGCCATAGAAAATGCTTTATGATGTTAATAATGATGCAAAAGTATGAAAAAAACCAAAACAATTTATTTTAAAATCAAAATGCTTACTTTTAGCAAGTAAACAATTATCAGCTAAACAATTATGGATAGAGCAAACTCGCTTAGTAAAATAATTGGCACTTTTGACAAGCTAATTACTGAAGGTAAAAGGCTTTTCGCATCCGAAAGCATTCTGCCAAACACTAGCATACTAATTGAAGAGTTTTTTGAACGAAGCTATAACCCATACCTAAAGCAGGCAAAACGAGCAATTGCCGAATTACCCATTGACGACTATATTCCAATCTCGATAGATAAATGGATAAAAAGCCTGCGGAACGACCTCGAAACAAGCGAATACAATCAACCTGAAGAATTTGCTGAAGTATTTTACATTAAGCAAAAGTACATTCCCTTGCTTATTGAAGAGATACAGAACATTAAGCTTGAGGTTTTAGAGAAGCTATATTTGGCCGAAATAACAACTGATAAAGAAGTGAAAAGTGAAATAGCAGAGCCAAGAATTAGCGCACAAGAAGCTGCTTTAATTATTAGCAATTTATCAAACTTTGGTTTTTTTAGGCAAGATGTAAATTTACCTGAAATGCTCAGAATAATTAGCCCTCTTGTTGGAATAAGTAATTATGAACTTGAAAAAATTATTACAATAAACAGAACAACTAGCCGTATGGAAGTAGAAGCATCGGTAAAAGAATACGAAAGTGCAGCAAAAATGCTAAGGGCAATGGTTGCTCGCTTAGAAAACGATGCAATGCTAAAACGGAAAAAGGAATAACCTAATTATAAGGTATACAGCGGTACGAAAGGTTTACATCGGGCAGTTCGAACAATACCATGCCCTCGTTTAAAAGATCCTCATCATCCTCGTGGTAGTTCCAAATAACTTCAACCTTAATTCCGTTTCGATGGAAGTTTGCAATTTTTTTCATCACTTCCCTAAGGTATTTGTACGATGATGAATTAATATACTTGAAGTTAAAATCGACAATTATCTTTGTGCTATCCTGATCCTTAACCTCTTCATAAAACTCATCAAGCCAATCGAGTATCGCTTCGTAAAACTCCTTAGCGTTCTCGGGGTGAGATATTCCGGAAATGGAAAATATGTTTGTAGCAGGATCAAAATAGATCTCAGGCGTATCTATAGCTGCTTCAATTTTTAGTGCTCTCATATACATAATTACCTATAGCGAAGTAAAGGTAGTACGTTTTAAATTACGGTTCAATAATTTAGCTGTCTTCTGAATTGCATTTTGACCAAAATACTTTTTACTAGGTTTAAAGAAAATATTGTAGAGGTTAAACCGATTAAACCATATTAATGTTTAAACATTTTACTCATTAAATTATTGCTAAAAAGAGTAAACGTTATTTGCTGCAATAGCAAAAACCTTCCCTATACATTTGATTTACCAACACATACAAATATGTAAAAATTTTACGTTTTGTAAAATAGCTCATTTTTACTGCCTTTACCCTTTTAGAACATTTTTAAGTACATTGGAAAAATCGTCGATAAGAAATGGTTTTGCAAGGTAAGCATTAAACCCCGCATTCAGTATCTGTTTCGCATCATTTGACATGGCAAATGCAGTTTGAGCAACAATAGGGATTTGCTTTGCATTGTGCTTAGCAATTTGCTTTAGCGCGCCATAGCCATCGAGTATTGGCATTTGAATGTCGAGAAATACAGCATCGAAATTGCCATCGCGAGTAAAGCAAGCAACTGCTTCCTCTCCGTTTGTGGTTTCAACAAAATCGATGTTTAGCATTCGGCAGAATTGCACCAACAGCTTACGAGAATTCTCGTCGTCTTCGCAAATAAGGATTCGTTTCCCCTTAAACGAGGTTGATTGCTTATTTAAATCACTTATTTGTGCAGCTATATTTCCTTTCGATTTGTAGGGTATGGTAAAATGAAAAGTTGTTCCATTATCCGTATCTGACTCAAACCAAATATTGCCTCCAAGTTTTTCTACTAAATTCTTCGAAATTACTAACCCTAAACCTGTTCCTGAAAATAGTTTCTTACCACCACGCTGAATTTTCACAAATCGTTTAAATATTGATTTGTGCTGATCATTAGGAATTCCACAACCCGTATCGGCTACAAAAAACTCAATAAACTCACCCTTTAATTTGTACCCAAACTCAATCCCTCCTGTATCGGTAAACTTTATTGCATTATCGAGCAAATTTTTAAGCACCTGCTTAATCCTATCCTTGTCGGAATAAAGCATAAGCGAGTCGCAATTAGTAGGCTCAGCTAGTAAAAGATCAACATTTTGCTTTTCCTTTGTGACCAATATATTTGAGTAAATTGCATGCAAGCTGCTTAGCTCATTATGGATATTAAAAATGGTTGAATGAACATCAATTTGACCTGACTCAATTTTGGCGATATCAATAATATCGTTAATAAGCCTGAGCAAATCGTACGAACTATTCATTATAATTCTCAGGTAAGACATTTCCTCATCCTTTTGCTCACCACTTTCGGCAAGCAGTTCGGCAAATCCGATAATAGCATTAAGAGGAGTGCGAATTTCGTGGCTCATGTTAGCCAAAAAGGATGTTTTAAGCTTATCCGATTCTATTGCCTTTTCTTTGGCCAGTCGGTACTCTTTTGTTCTTTGCTCAACAATGCTCTCAAGGTTAAGGTTATGCTCCTCTAGCTTTTTCGCTTGCTTTTCAATTTCTACCTTTTGCCGTTCAATCTTGTTCTTCTGCTCCTCAATGGCCAAATTCTTCTGATGTAACAATCGGTTTGCTCGGTACTTCGACCTGTAGCTGCGGAAAACTAGTAAAACAACAATTAACGCCAATATTACCGTTGATACTGCCAGTAAAAGCAATCGTTTCTGGTCGACAATTTGTTGCTGTTGTTCACTTAGGACAGCAAGCTGATCTTCAATCTCTTTTTGCTGAGAGCTTACCTTTTCTTGCTGCTGCTTTAGAATTGCATTCCGCTCTTCAATCTGTCGCTCCTGCTCTCGCATGGTAACAGCCTGATTGCTCAACCTTAACTTCTGATTCCTTAGCATTGAATCGTTACTAGCAAGAATGATTCGCTGATTGTCGATACTAAACAAAAGCGAATCGAGATTTCGGTTGAGGCTGTCCATCTCGCGTTGCATATTCGCTAGTTCAAACTGCTTTTGCTCAATGCTCTTGCTCTGCTTAATAATTGTATTGCTTTGCGAGTCGATTTGCTGTTGTAATTCCTCAACTTGAATTAGATACTCCTCAACCCTTTCCTGTTGCTCGCGTATACGCTCTTCTTGCTGCTTGTAAACCTCAGCCGCATCGGCTCGACTACCACTAACAACGAGCAATGAAGGCGATATGATTAAACCTTGCTCTTCAATATTCTTACGGTTTAGCTCAAATGATAGGTTTGTTCTATTCCTATCGGAATAGAAAAAGTTAATCATATTAATATCCAATCGAGTATTCTCTTCCGAAATAATAAGGATTGGCAAACCTTGCACCTGATCATATATCCGAGGCAGGAGTGTTAAACGAAAATTATCAACATAAATAACATTTGGTAACAGCTCAATGGATTCAGAAATATCGGAAAACGCTTGAATTGATACTGGGGCAGATTTTATGCTCCTTTCGTTGGCTATAGTCTCAAATGCTTTTAGCAAAGAAGGATTTGCTGAGAAAATATGAATTCGGAATGTATCAATGGCGCTCTCGTTGGGCCACAATATTGAGGAGGCAAACTGGTAGGTGTAAGCTACCCGAACGCTTTCATCGGTTACGGTTTGACCTTGAGTAGCATTAACCCTAATCAGAAGCACTAACAGCATTACCGTTAAACATTTAAGTACTTCTGGAAGAAACAAAAATTTACCTCTCACAATAAAAACAGGTTTATAGTAACGCTATTCAACCAATTATAAATAAACTACGTTTTGGAAAATTATAAAAAAAATCCTGCAAATCATTAAAACCAATTAAAAAGTATAGATAATTACTTAATAGGTTAAAAATATGTTATAAATTGGAGAATTAACGAAGCAATTCTGATCTTTCTTAAAATAGCCTTACTATGAATTGGATAAAACCCTTTCTCTCGTTACTACTCCTTTCAATTTTTTACCCTTTAGCCAGCATAAACGCACAGGATACAGACACCACCCTATTGTTTGATTATTCCCTAGATGAGCTAATGAAAATCAAAATTGAATCTGGAGCAAAAAGAGAAGAGAGCATTGAAGATATTCCATCGAGCATAGTGGTAGTAACCCGTCAGGACATTGAAATACAGGGTTGGCAAACACTTGAGCAAGTGCTAAACAATGTGACTGGCATGTATATGATAAACGATTACCTATGGTTTGGATCGGATAACTTTGGCGTAAGAGGGTTCTTTTCAACAGGAGCTTTTAACTCAATGACCGTATTAATTAATGGTATGAGCCAAAAAGAGGATTGGTACAACTCGTTCCCCCTTACTAAATGCAATGTACCCGTTGAGGCAATTGAAAGAATTGAAGTAATACGGGGGCCTATGTCAGTGGTGTATGGATCCAACGCCTTTTTAGGAGCAATAAACATTGTAACTAGCTCATCTGTAAAAAGAACAAAGGTATCCTATGGTATGGGCACAAACGGAAACTACACTATTTTTGGCCGTACTTCAGGTGAAGAAAATGGCATTAAGTACACCTTCAATGTTTCAGGGTATGGTTCAAATGGCATTTCGGAGCCTTATTCGAAAATGACCAACAATATAAACGATGAGTGGGGATTACCCAATAACCCAACTAGCAAAGGCCAACTTACTGACCATCGAAAATTCATTGAAGGTTCATTCTCGTATTCTGGGTTCTACTTCAACTTTATTCAAACCCAAACCTCACGTGGTGTTATCGATTACTACCCTGGGTTTGACGACGGACATTTGGCCGAGATTCAATCATCAAACTCAATAGTTGGTTATAAGAACCATTTCGGAAAATTTGAGATTGATGGTAAAATTGGTTACTACTCATTCAGAAACCGGCTTGACTACATGCACAATTCCGACACAACAGCCTACGGGTTTAACGATATCTATTCTGATGCAATAGATGCTGAGGTAAACACAAATTACAATATCAATAGTTCATGGCTAGTCCAGTTAGGAATGTACTATCGACGAGTTTTAAGAGATAAGCTAGTTGTTGACGCACCAAACATAAGCGATGACTACAATAATCTAAGCGCCGGTCTTTCGAGGGAAAACAGAATTAATACGTGGGCAACATTTTTACAAACAAGGTATTCTTTCGCAAAGAAAATTGATATTACGGCAGGCATGAGAATTGAGCAAACACCATCGTACACAATTAGCTACAATGTACGGTTCGATCCGAGCAACACCAATGATTACCTCGCGCGCGAAGGAACCTACAAGTACGGATCGCCATATATTATTCCTCGTGCGGCCGTAATTTATCACATTTCAAACAATCACCACCTTAAGCTAATGTTTGGTACGGCTATTAAACAAGCATCAATTGGCGAAAACATGGACATTGTGCGCTACCCCGACCGAGATCACCTTAAGCCATCGTACATGCAAACTACCGAGCTAAACTACTATGGGCTCCTCTCACAAAAAGCGATTGTAAACCTGAGCCTTTTTTACAACTACGCAAACAACTTAATATCCCGAACTAATCAGCTTGAGGAAGGCATAATGCGATTATTTAACACTAACTCTGGGAAACTGCAAACACTTGGCCTTGAAGCATCAGCACAACTAAAACTTACAACCCGGCTCAACACTAACGTGAGCTTCGTTGTGCAAAACTCAAAAAATCTTCAAACGGGTTACGAGGATATTGCCCTTGAATACTCTCCTAACTTTTTGAGCTATGCATCGCTATCATACTTTATTACAAAAGACATAACACTTGGGCTATCGGGTCACTTGGTAGGGAGTATGGAAACATACTGGCGCCCTGACACGCGCAACGCATTGGATCCCAACGACAATCGCACCCCCGAAGAGCTAATTGCTGATGGAAGTCGTATTGGTCAAAAATCACCTCAGTATTTAAACCTAAACGTAAACGTAAGGTTTAATAACCTTTTCGATAAAAGGATATTCCTTGCAATACACTCTGGCAACATACTTAACAGCGAGATACGGTTCCCTACAACCCGCAGCAACGACATATTTGAGAAGGGAACACTTGGCTATTCAAGATACATCAGCTTTAGCATTGGGGCAATTTTTGAGAAAGGAAAGGTTTATTAAAAATTGATTCCATTAAAACCCGTTAGCAGAATATTCTTCCAATCACCAACTCTTATGCTAGTAAAAAGAATAAAAAAACAAATAAAAAACCCTCAACCAATTTTATATTTATTTAGAGAGAAACCATTGTTACTGCAAATACCACATACAACCATTTACTTAATTTTATTAGGGCGAGCATTTTATAGTGAAAAGAATCTTTTCTTCTGATAATCTTCAAAATCATTACAAAAAAGCCCCATTTTAAAAAATGGGGCTTTTTTGTAATTCAATCAAAGTTCTACTCCTCAAGATAGTATCCTGTTATACGTTTAGATGAACTGACAA
>CAZGQZ010000094.1:0-9831 GCA_964527985.1 uncultured Rikenellaceae bacterium
AACTTTTCGCAAATAAAGCAGCAGCTTCGAAACGAAGGATATAATACACCGCTGGTTGCCGACATCCACTTTAACCCACGTGTTGCGCTTGCCGCGTCGGTATACGCCGATAAGATTAGGATTAACCCCGGCAATTTCTCCGATAAGTCGCGAGCATCGAGTCAGGTGTTTTCTGCTGAGGAGTACGAAACCGATCTGAAAAATGCCGAAGACCGATTTGTTGAGTTACTCAATGTTTGCAAGAAACATAGCACCAGCATGCGCATTGGCGTTAACCACGGCTCATTGTCAAAGCGCATTATGGACCGATTTGGTGATACCCCTTTGGGGATGGCCGAATCGGCTATGGAATTCCTACGCATCTGCATAAAGCATAGCTACAACAAGGTTGTGGTTAGCATGAAATCGAGCAATACGCGTGTAATGGTGCAGGCAACGCGATTATTGGTTAGCATGATGGAAGCAGAAGAAATGAATTTCCCTCTACACCTTGGTGTTACCGAGGCAGGCGAAGGCGAGGATGGCCGAATTAAATCGGCCTTGGGAATTGGCGCTTTGCTAATTGACGGAATTGGTGATACCATTCGAGTTTCGCTTACCGAAGAGCCTGAAAATGAGATACCGGTGGCAAGGCAGCTAGCAACTCTTTTCGAAGGGTGGAGTATTGGCCAAAGCTTTGTTCCGCCAACCATAAATATCGATCCGTTTTCGTTTAACCCTCGCCAAACAAAAGCACTTTCAGGCGTAGGCGGAGAAAACCCACCCGTGGTGATGGCAAAAATACAAAGCATTTCTGTTGAATTGTTAAAGGAGTGGGGTTGGCATTTTGACCGTGAAAAACAAAAATGGAGCAGTTCCGATAATGCTGCCGACTATATTGTAACCGAATGCAACGATATGGCTTCGATCCCTTGCTCGGAGCAACTTCCGTTAGTTGGCAAACAACCAAACTGTCGATATTCAATTTCACATATAGCTGAAAAGCCTAGCGTATGCCCCAATTTCTTAATTATCGATGCAGAAACTTTTACTAGCGATTTGGCGCTGCAAGTTGCTGATTATCCTGAGGCTGTAATTATCCTCAGAGGTGAGCATCAATCATCGGTATACGCGGTAAGGAACGTACTTTTTCACCTCCATGCAATAGGTGTTGTTAATCCATGTGTTGTCTCAATTTATATTGATGCCAAAACATCATCCGAATTTCAGCTTATAGCTTCGGCTATTCATGGATCATTATTTATCGATGGCCTTGCCAACGGCATTTTGCTTCGAACTAGCCACGCTATCCGGGCTCAGAATGTTTGCGATATATCCTTTGGGATACTTCAGGCAGCAAGGGTTCGCATGACCAAAACGGAGTTTATCTCATGTCCTGGGTGTGGCCGAACGCTTTTCAACCTCAACGCAACCCTGCTTAAGGTTAAGGAGCGCACAACACATCTTAAAGGGTTGAAAATTGGCGTAATGGGCTGCATAGTTAATGGCCCAGGCGAAATGGCCGATGCCGATTACGGTTATGTTGGGTCGGGGCCAGGTAAGGTTACGCTTTACCGAAAACAGGAGATTGTAAAGAAAAACATTGCCGAAAAGGATGCTGTTGACGAGCTTGTGGCCATTATTAAGGCCAATGACGATTGGGTTGACGCCGAATAAGAGAAAAATCCAACTTGCTGAGCAATCTTCTGGTCATTGCTGTTTGATAATTAACCAATAGAACCTATCTTAGCTAACTGGGGACAAATAATACCGCTTGGGAACTTATGGCAAAAATTCTTGTAGTTGACGATGACTCGAGCTTTTGCATAATGCTCAAAACATTCCTTTCCAAAAAAGGGCACGATGTTGATGAAGCATTCTCGGTAAACGAGGCTCTTCGGGTTTTCAACGGGGGTTCGTACGATATTATTCTTACCGATTACAGGCTACCCGATGGTTCGGGGCTTGATATTTTGACCCAGGTTAAAGCCATTAACCCTAACTCTGGGGTAGTTATAATGACTGGTTATGCCGATATTCGCATGGCCGTTAAAACCATAAAGCTTGGAGCCTTCGACTATGTGGCTAAGCCCATTAACCCCGACGAGATACTGCTTACCATCCAAAATCTCCTTAGCCAAAAGCAGTCCGAGTCCTCCTTGAAGAAAACAGCTCAAAGTAAAGCCACATCAACTCCGAAATTTATTCAGGGCGATAGCGATAACGCAAAAGAGGTTCAGGAGTTTATCGATTTGGTTGCACCAACAAATCTTTCCGTTATTATCCAAGGCGATAGTGGAACTGGGAAGGAGTACGTTGCGCGACGTATTCATGCCCAGAGCAAACGCAATGGGAACCCTTTTGTTGCAGTAGATTGTGGCGCTCTATCGAAAGATCTTGCTTTAAGCGAGTTTTTTGGCCATATTAAGGGATCGTTTACCGGAGCAATTTCCGATAAAACTGGTCATTTTGAGGTGGCCAATGGCGGAACTATTTTTCTCGATGAGATTGGCAATCTATCCTATGAAATGCAGGTAAACCTCCTAAGAGCCATTCAGGAAAGAAGAATAAAGCCCATTGGAAGTAACCGCGAAATAAAGGTTGATGTACGAATAATTGTAGCCACAAACGACGATCTGAAGGAAGCTGTTGTTAACGGCAAGTTTCGCGAAGATTTGTACCACAGGCTTAACGAGTTTACAATACATGTTGCTCCGCTTTGCGAAAGAATAGGGGATTTACCTCTCTTTGCAGAACATTTCCTGTTGCAAGCGAACAACGAACTAGGGAAGAGTATTGAAGGGTTTAGTCCTGAGGTTGCTGATATTTTCAATCAGTACTCGTGGCCAGGAAACGTTCGTGAGCTTCGAAATGTAATCAGGCGAGCTGTTCTTGTTGAGCAAACAAAATTGCTTACCCTAAAAAGCCTGCCATCCGAGATTATAGCCAGCAAACATCGGAACCAGTTTTTAAATTCTCATTCAAGTAAACCCGAAAACCTAAAGGATCTTAAGGAAGAAGCCGAAAGGGAGATGATAATTTCAACACTCGAAAAGGTTAGGTATAACAAAAGCAAAGCCGCATCAATACTCAATATCGACCGCAAAACACTTTACAATAAGATGAAGCAGTACGGATTGCAGCTGTAAGTAATTTTTGTGTTGTTTAGTTTTTTTAGATGTAAAGCCGAGAGGCCAACTCGTAACCCCAACCAACTAAACGATGTGCTAGTGGGGGAGAATTTGCCGAAGGCAATTAATCAATCAAAATCCCCATAACTTGGTAGTGCCCATAAAATTAGTTTTACTTATCTTTGCAATTTGAAGCAAATGGCAAACATACTAGTAAAGCTTACTGCGCTGTTTATCCTTAGTGGGATGATGCTGCATGGTGTTGTACCACATCATCATCACGAGGTTGCTGGCGAAGTTAATACCTGCTGCGAATCGCATGAGCATCAGCAAGGTGAAAGTCAATCAGAGGCAGAGACACCTTGTACAATTCTATCGAACATCCATTTTGAGAACTTTAAACCTCAGGTACAGGTTTTTGCTCTGCAGTTAAAGCATAATCATATGGATAATTGCTTGGCAATGTGCGCCCTTATCCATTTTGCCGATTTGTTTCAACTATACACTAAAAAAACCATTTTCATTCCCGAAGCCGTTTTCTCAGAATCTGGCTTTTACCACTCTTTTTCACACAGAGGGCCTCCTCTAGCATAAGCAACAAATCAACTGCTTATTTTAAAAGCATTTCGCACTATGGCTTAAGGTCAATTGCGCGCAATTTCTGTATTAAATAACTAATAACAAAAAATACTTTAGCTATGAAAACTATTCAATTAGCAATGGTTATTCTAACCATATCATTATTAACCGCCTGTGGTGGAGCTAGTCAGAAGAATGACACACATACTCACGACGATGATTGTTCACATACTCATGATAGTAAATCGCATATCCATGAGCATGAGCAGGAGTCGTTTACCGTTGAAGCCGATTCGTTACACAACCACGATGCTGAAGAGTTCCAAAAGTCAGAGCCTAAACCTCATAAGCATGGCGACGGTAAAACTCATACACATTAATCTTTAACCTATATAAAGATGAAAACTTACGTTTTTGTATTTTCACTGATTATCGCTACGGCCCTAAATGCCTGTCACAATCATAGCCCAGAAACAGGAGCGGAGCATGATCACGATGATGTAAAAGTTCTTATCACTGGGTATAGCGATAAGTTTGAACTGTTTGCCGAGGCTGATCCCTTTGCAGTTGGAGTAACCTCATCAATACTAGTACACTTAACTCATCTTGAAAGTTTTAAACCATTGCAGGAAGGAAAAGTTACCATAAGCATGGTGGTTGAAACCAAAGGCATACGCCAAACAATTGATAAGCCCGAACGTCCAGGTATTTACCGCTTTTCTTTAATTCCCGAGGTTGAGGGTTTGGCAAGAATTATTGTTGATGTTGAAACAGCTGCCACAAAGGAACGGATTGAAATGCGAGGAGTCGGGGTTTATGCCGATGAGCATACCGCCATTCATGAGGCCGAGGCTAACGCCGTGCAAGATGCAACTGCCTTTTCATTCACCAAGGAGCAATCGTGGAAGATTGACTTTGCAACAGAGCACCCTTTGGTTGAACCATTTGGGCAAGCAATTAAAACCACTGCCAAAATTCAAACTGCCCAAGACGATGAGGTTATTGTAACTGCCAAAACTAATGGGGTTGTTACTTTTCCCAGCAATGGTTTACTCGAAGGGCAAAGAGTTGTTGAGGGTGAACATTTGCTTACCATTTCGGCAAGTGGATTGGCCGAAAATAGTTGGAACGTACGGTTTGCCGAGGCCAAGAATAATTACGAGAAGGCCAAGGCCGACTTCGAAAGAATGAGTCAGTTAGCAAAAGATAAAATCATTCCCGAAAAGGATCTCCTTGCCGCAAAAACCGATTATGAAAATGCCAAAGCCCTATTCGATAACCTGAATGAGAATTTCAGTGCTAAGGGTCAGCGTGTAGTCTCACCATTGAGTGGCTATGCAAAGAAAATCTTTGTGCAGAATGGTCAGTACATAGAAGTGGGTCATCCCATAATATCCGTGTTGCAAAATAAAAACTTGCTGCTCACCACCGATGTTCAACAGAAGTATGCACCTCTATTGGGTAACATCTCATCTGCAAACATCCGAACCCTTTACGATAACAAAACATATACGCTAAGCGAGTTAAACGGAAAGATTTTATCGTATGGGCGAAGTGTTAATCCTGAGAATTTTATGATTCCCGTAATTCTTCAGATTGACAACAAGGGATCTTTTGTGCCTGGTGGATTCGTAGAGCTTTACCTAAAATTTATCTCAAATACTGTGGCTCTGACAGTTCCAAACACTGCACTGCTTGAAGAGCAAGAACAATTTTTTGTAATGGTTCAGGTTACACCCGAACTTTTTGAGAAAAGGGTAGTGCAACTTGGTGCAACAGATGGCATTAAGACTGAAGTTTTAGGCGGATTAGACCAAAGCGAACGCATTGTATCCAAAGGGGCCATGCTGGTTAAGCTGGCACAGGCTGCTGCTGCACTCGATCCACACTCAGGACACGTTCATTAAAAAGTACAGGTAATGTTAGATAATATCATAAAATTCTCACTGAACAACAAGTACTTCGTGCTTTTATGTTCGGTAATATTGGTTGTGGTGGGAACAAGAACTGCAATAAACATTGATGTGGATGTGTTCCCCGACCTCACAGCCCCAACCGTTGTGGTAATGACCGATGCACACGGAATGGCACCCGAAGAGGTGGAACGCTTGGTTACCTTCCCCATTGAAACAGCTGTGAACGGTGCCACCGATGTTCGTAGGGTTCGCTCTGCTTCATCGCAAGGTTTTTCGTTTGTTTGGGTTGAGTTCGACTGGGGGACCGATATTTTTAAGGCTCGACAAATAGTGAGCGAAAAGCTTATTGCCGTTACTTCGCAAATGCCTTTTGGCGTTGGAATGCCTACCCTTGCGCCCCAATCGAGCGTAATGGGGGAGATATTCTTCATTGGGATTCAGGCTGATAGCACCAGCATGATGGAGCTAAGAACCATTGCTGAGTGGAATGTGAAGCCTTTGCTTCTGGCAACTGGGGGCGTATCGCAGGTTACCATTATTGGTGGCGATTACAAGCAGTACCACGTTTTGGCCGATCCAATGCTAATGAAGTTCTACTCTGTTTCAATGGACGAACTTGCCGAGGTTTGTAGCGGAATAAGCCATAACTCTACTGGAAGCGCTGTCCGAGAGTTTGGGAATGAGTACGCTTTGCGTGGCATAGCGCGAACAGCCGATTTAGACGATCTGGGTGCATCATTAATCAAGTCAATAAATGGCAATCCCATTAGGGTGAGAGATGTGGCTGAGGTGATAATTGGCAGTGCAACAAAAATGGGATACGCTTCGGGGAATGCTGAACCAGCCATTATTATATCAGTATCGAAGCAGCCAAATACCAATACGCTTGAGCTAACTCGACGTATTGAGGAAAATCTATCTCAGATACAAAAAACTCTTCCTCCCGATGTGGTTCTGGATACCAAAATCTTTCGTCAGGCCGATTTTATTGAAACATCGGTTCGAAATGTACAAACAGCCCTTATCGAGGGGGCAATTTTTGTGATCATCATACTATTCCTATTCTTGGGAAGCTTCCGCACAACCATAATTTCGCTTTTGGCAATCCCCCTATCTTTGCTGGGTGCAATAATTGTTATGAAGTTGCTAGGGCTCAATATCAACACAATGAGTTTGGGCGGAATGGCCATTGCCATTGGTTCGCTAGTTGACGACTCAATTATTGATGTGGAGAATATTTACAAACGACTCCGGCAAAACCGATTACTTAGCAAGGAGGACAGACAATCGAACTTTACTGTTGTGTTCGAAGCATCAAAGGAGATACGAGCATCAATTCTAAATGCCACGCTCATAATTATGGTGGCTTTTCTCCCCCTATTCTTCCTTTCGGGCATGGAGGGCCGTATGCTTCAACCGCTTGGGATAGCGTTTATAGTATCGCTATTTGTATCGCTAATTGTGGCCATGACACTTACGCCACTACTTGCTAGCATGATACTTACCCGCGAGAAGTTTCTAACCCGAAACGAAAAGGATAAGTGGATTGTGAGAGTACTCTCTGGTTTTTACGAAAAGTCTCTAGTTTGGGCGCTTCGTCATAAACGCGTTGTGATAATATCAACCTTTACCCTTTTTGTAATTTCGCTTTTTGTATTCACCCAGATGGGGCGAAGTTTCTTGCCAGAGTTTAACGAGGGTTCGCTTACCCTTTCAGTGGTAACACAACCCGGAACATCGCTCGAGGAAAGCAATAGGATTGGCAATTTGGTGGAAACAGAACTCCTTCAAATACCAGAGATAAACACCACTGCCCGCAGAACGGGCATGGGCGAGTTAGATGAACACTCACAAACTACCAACAGCGCTGAGATAGATGTGAACTTTACGTTGGATGAAAGAGACCAACAAGAATTCCTTCACGAGGTACGAACCACGCTTGCAGGAATCCCGGGTATAGCAGTAACTGTTGGGCAACCCTTAGGACATAGAATCGACCATATGCTCTCAGGTACACGAGCAAATATTGCCATTAAACTCTTTGGTACCGACTTAAACAGAATGTTTACGCTTGGAAACGAGATAAAATCAGCAATTACACATATTGATGGTTTAGTGGATGTTAACGTTGAACAGCAAGTTGAAACACCCCAAATACAAATTAGAGCAAACAGGGAGATGCTGGGTGCATACGGTATCACAGTTAATGAGTTTTCACATTTTGTTGATATGGCTTTTGGAGGTGAGAAATTGGCCGATATTTACGAAGGTCAACGCAGGTTCGACCTTGTGCTTAAGCTAAAAGATGATTATACCCAAACCATTGAGGGAATCCGTTCGGCACTTATCGATACATACGATGGTAAGAAAGTCCCACTTGAACAGGTTGCCGATATTGTTTCTGTATCGGGGCCAAGTTCAATTAGCCGCGAAAATGTTCAGCGAAAAATTGTTATATCGGCAAACGTTTCGAGTGGCGATTTGAGAGGGATTGTGAATGAGATTCAATCGCAGGTATCACAAAACATAACATTACCAGAAGGTTACTGGATTGAGTACGGTGGGCAGTTTGAGAGTGAGGCTAAAGCTTCGCAAACGCTGATTATCACTTCGATTTTGGCCATTTTTGTGATATTCCTATTGCTCTTCCAAGAGTTTAAAAACTTTAAGCTGGCCGGTATTATTCTCATAAACTTACCATTAGCGCTTATTGGTGGGGTATTCGCTATCTATTTCACATCAGGAATACTAAGCATTCCTGCCATTATCGGATTTATTACCCTATTTGGCATTGCAACCCGAAACGGAATCCTTTTGATATCGCGCTATCAGCATTTGCAAGAAGAGGGCGTTTCCCTTTACGAAACCATAATTAAAGGATCGACGGATAGGTTAAATCCAATCCTTATGACTGCACTAACGGCTGCACTGGCTCTTATTCCGCTTGCAGTTCAGGGCGATTTATCGGGTAATGAGATTCAGAGCCCTATGGCCAAGGTGATTTTAGGAGGATTACTAACTTCAACAATCCTAAATATCTATATCGTACCTGCAATTTACTTCATAACATCAACCCAATTTGGGTTAAACAAAAAGGAGGAGAGTAATGAAAAATTTTAGGCAATTATTTCTACTGCTGATGTTTTTTGTAGGTTGCTCGGCATATGGGCAGGAGAACATCAAAACAATTCTCACTTCTATTGAAGAGAACAACCCAACCATTGCAGCCCTTAAGGCTCAAATGGATTATCAAAAGGCCGAAGCCCGAACTAACCTATTGCCCCCAAACCCAACCCTTGAGGGTGGGCGATTTCCCGCTGTTGAGGGTGCTGGTGTAAAGTACGCCTGGGGCGTAAGTCAAAGCTTCGAGTTTCCTACGGTTTATGCCAAGCGCAATCAGCTGGCCAAAACCAACGACAAGCTAGCCGATGTGAGTTTCAACGCAGCAAGGCAGGAGGTTTTGCTGCAAGCCAAGCACATTATTCTGGAGTATATTCAGACAAAGCGAATGCTTGCAGAGCTGAATAAACGTGAAAAGTTTGCTAGCAATATGCTTAGCATCATCAAAAAAAAGGTTGATGCTGGCCAGGCAACTGCAATGGATTTGAATAATGCGCGGTTACGTATGGTTGAGGCAACGCAGAATGCCAGCAGTATGAGATCGCAAAAAAACATTTTGCAACGCAAAATTGTGCTGCTTAATGGCGGACAAGAGTTGAAAATAACCGACTCGTTGCTTTTGCTTTTGCCGTTGGACGAAAAGGAGACCGTTTTCAGTCAGTTTGCCCAGTCCGATCCTCGCTTTGCTGCAAGCCAGCAAATGGTAACTATGGCCCAGCAGAATAAATCGTTGGTAGCGCATCAGGGATTACCCGAGCTAAATATTGGTTACCAGTCGGAGCAAACCGATGCCGAGCATTTTACCGGTTTCAAGGCTGGCCTTTCCATTCCCTTATGGGGCAACTCTGGTAACCGTAGGGCTGCAACCATTAAATTAAATAAATCGCAAGCCCAGGCGCATAGCCAGCGGGTAATGCTTGAGCTAGAGTTTGAGGAGTTGTATCAGCAAACGCTGAGCATAAAATCGCAGCTCGATGAGCTACAGAAAGCCTTGAAGAGCAATAATAACCTGGAGCTAACTCAGCGTGCCCTTGAGGCTGGTGAGGTTTCGGTGATCGATTTTTTTAACGAGGTAACATTCCTTTACGAGATTACCGATAAGGTTT
>CAZGQZ010000095.1:0-9692 GCA_964527985.1 uncultured Rikenellaceae bacterium
TGATTTCCTCTTGTGTGCTTATGATAAATGTGCAGAGCAAATTTAGCAACAATTGGCTCAATTCCGTTTTTTTAAATCATCTAAAACATATCCATAGTCAATAGTTGCTATGCAGCGTTGCTTTTAGCTTATCCCTACAAAATCCTCTCAAAAACATGTTTTGTAGCAGTTGTGTACATCACACAACACATAACCACCCCGCACAAATGCACTTAGTTAGTAGTATATATGTACTTATCTGTATGTGTTAAAAAGATGCACTACGACTATTTGTGTTTAAAGGTCAATTTGCTAATAAATTATAGTGTACATATGTTTGTGCTCAAAATTACCTAAAAGTAAACTAACTAAACCATAGCTTTATGAAGACTAAATTTTTACTGACAGTTTCGACCCTTTTTATTGCACTAGTATCATTCTCGCAAATTGCTCGCGAAAACCAGTGGAGTGGTTCCACCACGTTAGATGGTAATATTTATCGAACCGGAAATGTTGGTATTGGCGTATCGAATCCAACAGAAAAACTTGATTTAAGTGGAAATATTAGTTTAAGAGATGCAAGTAGATTTGTTGGCACTTTAACTAATCATTCATTAAGTTTCAAAACCAACAATCTAACGCGAATAAAAATTAATACAGATGGGAAAACCTACTTTGATAACGATATAGTTATTGGAAAACTTTCTCTTACAGGTGATGACCTCATTAGGATTAGTTTTAGTAAAACATACGAACATTCTTATTTTGACTATGGGGGAAATCTCCATTTTAGGAGTAATACAAATGGAACCAACAATGGAACGCCACTCATTCTTCAGAAAGACGGTAATGTTGTAATCGGGGGAGGAAATGTATACGCCGATTATGTTGACCAAGCCCACGGTTACAAGCTTGCTGTTAAGGGTAAAATAATTGCCGAGGAGGTAGTGGTAAAACTTCACGAGAACTGGCCCGACTACGTTTTTAGCCCCAGCTACACCCTTCGTCCCCTTAGCGAGGTTGAGGAGCATATCAGCAATCATGGTCATTTACCCGAAGTACCCAATGCACAGCAGGTACAAGACCAAGGCATTAGCGTAGGCGAAATGAATGCAATTCTGCTAAAAAAGGTAGAGGAACTTACGCTTTATGTTATTGAGCTGAAGAAGGAGGTTGAGGAGTTGCGCAAATAATTTTTAGTTTATGAGCACCCGTTATACTGCCATGTTTCTAAATACGCAGTGTTCAACGAAGTCAAACTCTTGTTGATTAGAGTTTAAGCCTGCGTCAACTTTTTGAATGACACAACAAGAGATACCATTGTACTAATCCTCTTTTGCTATAGTGAAGCTCACTACATTTTCTAAGCTTACTTGCGATAATGAGGGAATATCTTCTTGACCTATTAGTGGTTTCGCGGATGCTCATTCACTCTTTTGAAAGCAAAATTATTTCTCATTATTATCAATTAGATATTTAATGCAATGAAAAAAATTCTATTTCTGATTTTACTCGTTTTTTGTTCAGTTTCGCTTTTAAATGCTCAGGCTCTTTATGAGTATGTTTACGATGAGGCTGGTAACCGAATTGCGAGAAAAATAATACACTTATCCTCTAAAATGGACGAAGGTGTTGAATATGTTGATGTGGTTGAAGATCAACTAAATGGTTTAAATGTGCAGGTTTTTCCAAATCCTACAAAAGGATTGTTAGAATTAAAAATATCTGGCACGAATGAAGCTGAAAATTATAGTGTTTCTGTCTTTGATGCATTTGGCAAGTTAATAATTAAGAAAGCCTTTGCTGGTAATGGTCGTTTTCAAATTGATCTCAGCAATTACCCAAATGGATATTATATTGTTACAATATTTTGGGGTAGCCAAAAGGTTTCATATAAGATTATTAAAAACTAAAAAGTTTTAAGGCAACATAAACTCCAATTTACTATGCAATCCAATTTATTTTTTAGAATAATAATTATACTAGGGTTTCTACTCAACCCCTTTATATTAAAATCGCAAGAATCAACATTGATTCTTTCTGAGCAACTAGATCAAGGGCAAGACTTTGTTGCAAGAGACCAGATTGTTATGAAACCTGGTTTTGCCTATATGGCTGATCAATCAGGTTCGTTAAGAGCTTCTTTAAATGCAGGTATGGTGTGTAATACAGACTATATTTCAATTCCAATAACGCCTGATAATAACCCAGTAAATACTTCATTGCCAGTTGGAAGTATTAATGGTAACGCTAGTTTTTCTTCAACAGGAAGTGCTACTTATAATATTCCAATTTCAATTCCTTCTGGAATTGCAGGGATGCAACCTTCCATTTCAATAGTATACAATAGCCAAGCAGGCGATGGGTTGCTAGGTATGGGCTGGAATTTGGTTGGAATATCGTCAATTTCAAGAGTTCCAAAAACTATTCTACATGATGGTGTTTCTGGTGGTATTACTTTTAGTTCATCCAATGATAGATATGCCATTGATGGGAATAGGCTTTTTGCTTTAAGTGGTGAATATGGCGAGGATGCAACAACCTATGAAACAGAAATGAAGTCCTTTTCACAAATTGAGTCATTTGGGAGTATAAATGAAAGTTCGGGGTTTTTTAATACTAACACAGGTCCTGAATGGTTTAAGGTTGTATCAAAAGAAGGATTGATTATTGAATACGGAAGTTCAGCTGATTCAAGAGCTGTGCCAAGCGCTCCTGATAGGAAAGCACCCATATCATGGCTAATTAAAAAGGTTACCGATCTAAATGGTAACTATATGGTTTATAAGTATAAAACTTATTTAAATCAAACTGTTTTAGAAAAAATTGAATATACAGCGAATGGAGATTTTGGCCCCTCAAACATTATTCGTTTTGTATACGATGAAAAGGATGAGCAAAAGTTTAACTATATTGATGGTAGGAAAGTTGGGAATTCACTACTGCTCAATTCGATAAAAATATATACTGAGGGCGAGAAAGTAAAGACATATACCTTTGATTACTTTATTAAGAATGGTAAGTCGTTTTTAAATGTTGTAACAGAACAGCGAAGAAATCAGACTAGGATAAATTCAACCTTAATTAATTGGGAAGATTTGCCTTCGGATGTGCAGGTTGAGGAAGTTAGCGTTACAAATACAGAGAATAATTCTGTAAGCATATCAGATAAAGAGTGGATGGCAGCAGATATTGATGGTGATGGTTTTTCGGATTTAATATGTACATATGAAAAAAGGCTAGGTAGCCAAAAGGAGAAGTATGTTGATATATATAAGAATAATCAGAATTCAACCTTTGAACTCTATAAAAGTAAGCTTATTAACTCGAGTTTCGTTCCATTTTTCTTTAGAACTAAAAACCTTTCACTGCTTTTTCCCGATATAAGCGGAAATGGAGATAGAAGTGTTATTGCACCTAGTGTAGTTCCTGGCTCCAAACTTAACCTTCAGTTTGTTGATAGTGATATTGAAGTTCCTCTTAGAAATCTTGATGAAAGTGAGAGACCATTAATTACAGCAATTGATATAAATAATAATGGAAAGGATGAAATAGTATATATTGAGAAAACAATAGTCAATACTATAACCACATTGATTGGAGTTCAAAATCCTTATTTAAAAATTAATATTGGCCATTTTAATAATGGCACTATTAGTTGGAGAACTACAACAGTTGACTTCTCCGATCATTCAGTTTTTCTTTCTCCTTATCATTTTATACCAAGCGATTTTAATAATGATGGTTTAGTGGATATTATTGTTTTAGGAAAGTCATTTCATATCGTTCTTAAGAATAATGGGAATATTATAGTTGATGGAGTTCAGCAACCATCTTTCGAATTTGTGAAAATGAGTAGTAGTTTTGGAATTGAAAACGACGAATTCCAATTAGGCGACTTTAATGGCGATGGTTTAATTGATTTTATTTTGCAGGAAAGTGATACTAACGACTGGAAACTTCTATTGAATCGAGGTGATTTTAGCTTTAGAAAAGTGAATGCTTCTGAACTTATGTCAATAGGATATTCAAAAAAAGGCCAGTGTATAGTTTCCGATTTTAATAGTGATGGGAAATCGGATGTTTGTATTATTAGGGCAATTCCCTATCCTTTAAATAATAGTATGTATACCATACAGTGGTATCATTATACACATGATGGGTTTGAGGCGTTTGATGGATTTTTTGTAGAAGATAATGACTATTCCTATACTAAGCACGTAGTTACCGGCGATTTTAATGCAAACGGAAGAATAAGTATTTTAAATTATGGCGGGAGGTTGTATTCAGATAACGGAAACCCCGACATTACAAAGGCATTTAGAGTTTACAACTTTGCGGGCTTAAGTTTTAGCGAAGGTTTAGTTACAAGTATTAGAAATGGACATGGAATAACTACAAGTTTTGATTATCAACCCATAACCCACCTAAAAACTCCCGATGGGAAAGATTTCTATAGCAAAGGCAGTAATGTAACATATCCTCTCAAAACAATTCTTTCGCCTTTGTACTGCGTTCGTTCACTTTCGGTTCCCGATGGTACTGGAGGTATATCAAAGAATGAATACTCATACGAAGGGGCCAAGGTACACCTAACTGGGAAAGGATTTTTGGGTTTTACAAAACAAGTAGTTGAAAATGCAACTATCGATCGGAAAACATTAAATGTTAATGAAATAGATGAGTATACTTATTTGCCTAGTAAAAAATCAACGTTTGTTTCAACATATGGTTCAGTGCCAATATCAGAGAGTGTAACGTTTATTGACAATATTATTACTGGACAGACTTACCTCTCTCAAATTGAAAAGGTTGTTAATACTGATTACCTCTCAGGTAATACTTCAACCACTGATTACCAATACGATTCCTATGGAAATATTCTATCTGAAAAGTCAGTTTCCTCAGATGGGGTTAAAGAAACTGAATACAGAGGATATATAAGTGCTGGTTCATCAATACCGCGTTTACCTCAAATTGTTATGCGTAAGCAAAGACATAACGACGATGTTTCTAGTTTTAGCCTAAATACAAGGTATAGCTATAGTTTGAGTGGTAATGTTACTCAAGTAGTTAAGAATTATGGTGTGCCAGGAAAAAGTGTTACTACTAGCTATCCTAATTTTAATCAATGGGGTTTGCCACTATTAATAACTACAGCATCTTCAAGCGAAGGTGGAAATGTAAACGTTCAAAAGGAGATTGTTTACGATTCAAAGGGACGGTACGTAGAGTCTATCTCGGATAATTCTGGAATAACAGAGTTTAATGTTGATCCAGTTACTCTAAATGTTTTGAGCGAAACAAGTCCTAATGGACTTAGAACTGAGTATGAATATGACAACCTTGGCAGGGTTGTGAAAACGAAATTTCCTGACAATAATACCGTAACAAAAACATATCAATGGGGAATTGTTGGTAGCGTTACCGAACCTCTTTTTTATATAAATACTGTTCCCGACGGAAAGCCTTGGCAGTTAGTGTCGTATGACATGCTTGGGCGTAAGGTAAAAACCGAAAGTGTTGGCTTTGAGGGTACTCCTGTCGTTTCCGAAGTTGAGTACAATAGTAAGGGCGAGGTTACCAACGAAAAATCGTACTTTGGAGGTACGCTGGTCGGAAGTGTCGATTATACCTATGATTCGTTTGGGCGAATCTTAAGTGAAATTTCGAACACAGGTAGTCAGGTTAATTATACTTACCAAGGAGCATCAGTAACAAAAAATGTAAATGGTAAAGCACACACAAGCATATACGATAGCTGGGGAAATGTTAAAAGCATTGTTGAGCCAGGAGGTGGTATTTCATATCAGTATCACTCAAATGGTAATGTTAAGAGTATTGACTATCCTGGCGCTACCGTGGCAATGGCATACGATGCTATAGGTAATCAGAATTCGCTTAAAGATCCAAGTGCAGGGAAAACTGATTATAGATACGATGGAATGCGTAGAATTACTTATCAGAAGGATGCTAGAAATAAGGTTAAGACAATAAGCTACGATGATTTAAGTAGGGTTGAGAGCGAAAAGGATCAAAACCTTCAGGTTATTCGTAGTTATGAGTACTATAATTCCGATGATGCTAAAAAGGGTTTGATTAAGAAAATTACATCTAGCAACGACACATGGGAAGGCTATGATTACGATCAGATTAATGGAAGGTTGTTAAAGACAACCAAGTATATTGATAACAATATTGGTGAAATTGAGTTTAGCTACGAGTATGATAGTGAGGGAAATATTGAAAAGGTAATATACCCGAATAATCAGGTAGTATCAAATACCTACGACGACTATGGGAATTTAAAATCAGTATCAACAAATGGGGTTGTTGTTTGGTCGCTTGAAACACATAATGCAACAACCTATAGGTTTAGGCTAAGCAATAACCAATTGGTAACCACAAAAAGTTTCGACTCAAAGGGTTTCTTGTCTTCTATTGTAACTATTAATAAAACCAATACAATACAAGATATGCATTATTCTTTCGATGAGTTGGAGGGTAATGTGGTTATGAGAGAGGACAGACGCGCAGGGTACAACCTTTCGGAGGAGTTTACTTACGATGATGTTAAAAGGCTAACTAGTTGGACGGTAAGAAAAGATGGATTGGTGAATTCAAACCAATCAATAGTTTACAGCCCTTCTTTAGCTGGCAATATCGATTATAAAAGCGGGGTTGGATCATATGTTTACGATCAGGGAAGTGCACCTCATGCAGTTAGCCAGTTAAACAGCGAGAGTGGCTACATGCCACCCGAGCATGCAATTACTTACACTGATTTTGGCAAAATAGAAACGATAACCGAGAACGATTTTATTCTTGAAATTGTATACGGCCCCGATCAGCAAAGGGTAAAATCGGAACTAAAGAAAAACAAAGAGGTTTTAGAAACCACTTACTATGCGGGTCTCTATGAAGTTAAGGTGTATCCTAATGGAACAAGAAAAGAGTTTTTCTATATTCCATCGGCCAATGGTATAGTTGCTGTGCTTGTTAAAACCGATGCCGATAATGGTGAACTATACTACCTACACCGCGATCATTTAGGTTCAATAGTTAGTATAACCAACCAAGGGGGTGATGTTGTTGAGGAAATGAATTACGACCCATGGGGACGTTATAGAAATCCGCTTACATGGGATTTCTCCAATGTTACACCTTTATCTATAATATCTAGGGGCTACACCGGGCACGAGCACCTAAACCAGTTTGCCCTAATTAACATGAACGGTCGAGTATACGATCCCATACTTGGCTTATTCCTAAGCCCCGACCCATACGTACAAGCACCCAATTTAACTCAAAACTTTAACCGCTACAGCTACTGCCTCAATAACCCACTTATTTATACTGACCCGGATGGAGAGTGGATTTGGATGATACCCGCTGCTATAGGCTTTGCAACAGGATATTTATCTCATGGAATATCTACTGGTGATTGGGGTTGGAGTGCAGTAGGTGCAGGTGCAATTGGAGCAGGGGTTGCTGTATTAGGATTTTACTCAGGAGGGGCAACAAGTGCTGCAAGCATGGCCAATAATGCATCTTCATATTTAAGTTCTTTAGGAGTAAATAATGCATGGCAAGGTGGAGCACAAGTTGCCGCTGATTATTCATTACGATATGCAGCATCTGCAGCAATTTCTTCAGTAATGCCTTCATTGTCTATTCCTATTGGTGATAATTTTAGTGTGAATGTTTCTCCTGGTGTTGGTTTTGGCCCAGGAGGTCTTTCTGCTGGTGCAAATATTTCTGGTTCTTATAATGATGGTACAACAGTTGTTTCAGCTGGGTATGGAGTTACAGGAAATAGTCGATCATGGAGTATTGGTGCGATGCATAATGGTTATGGAGGTTCATATTATCAAACTCACTATGGAAATGCAATTGGCCCCGATGGGAATAGTAACAATCAGATCGTAGGTGGTGTAGGACTTAATTTCGGAAATGTTTCAGTTCGGTTAGAAAATGATTTTCTCGCATTTCAAGACCCACATGATAGATGGCGTTCCAATGCTGTTGAAATAGGAATAGGCAATTTTGTTATAGGCACAAACCTTTACAATAATGATCCAAAAGGAGAAGGGCAAGGTTATGACCCTAATGGGTTAGACAGGATGGGTAATTCAAACAAAACATTTAATGGGATAAATTATGGGGCTTGGAATAACGGAAAGGTTTATAGCAGCCCACTTTGGTTTGGTTACAGAAATGGTGGAAGTGTTGTTCGTACAGGATATAGCAATCCTATGGTTCAAGACAGAACCCAAAATTGGGTCCATAGAAATGGATTCTTTTATTTACCATTTGGGCATCAAAACTTTTACACAGATGATAGCCAGTTTACCCATGGCCCGTATATGTATAATGGCTATTACAATCCTTATTCATTATGGTAGACAGAATTAAACAAATATTTATTGTACTAATTACATTAAGTTTATTTTCATGTGCCTACATCGGTGTTCCAAAGTCTATAAAGCAGGGATTTACTTGTTGCTACAATGGGGAAGAAACAAATATTATGAAACTTATAAATATTGATGGGTATTTTGAAATGAGAACCCCAAATTCTTCATCATTAGCTTTTATGTTTTATGAAGATGGCACCTTTCTATATGAGTTCTACGATATAGATGAAGTACGAGGGAAAACGGGACAGACTAACATTTCATTGTATTTTAAAGAAGTAATAAATGATAGCAAAGGGGAAATAGGTTCTGTATTTTACAAATCGTTTCGGTGGGGGTGTTATCAGATTAAGGCTGATACTATATTGGCTCAATTTGTTAATCACCCAGCATCTCCATCACCAACATGGTCTGCATGGGAAGTTTGGTATAAGGTTATTGACCGTAATACCCTAGAAGAAATTTATTATAACCCCATTCATTATATGTCAGAATCTGACTGGGAAAATTGGGAGAAAAATAAGAAGCAAAGGGAGAAAACTATTGTTCCTGCTAAGTTTATTCCAGTTGACGAAAAGCCAATCCCAAATTGTTGGTTGAAAGAGGAAGATTGGTTTTGGTGTGAAAAAAGAAAAGTGAAATAATGATAAAACCTCGGCTCGGCGAAGTTTCTAACTTCGTCGTAGTTAAACAGCGATCTCCTGATCGCGCAAAATTCAACTCCCCCTCGTTAAGCGGAGGCTGCCAGATTGAAACAACGTTGGGCGGCTGAGCCAAACTCTCCGCCAGTTGGCGGATCGGTAGGTGCGGTAGCGGAGGTAAATTGATTAAAACGGCTTCATAAGCCTACTTGGAGGGAAGTGGAGCAACAGCAATAAATTGTATATTTGTTTTCGGTTTTTGCCTTGCTAAAAACCAGAATAAACGCTCTTTGACACACAACTACAGCTACGATGCCTGCTGAGCGAGGCATAGCATTTGAGAGCATGGCGAAGCAAAGGCAAAGCCTCGCCAATCCCGTGGGAGCTTGCGACAACGGGAGGGCCGCCCCCGCAACCCCCACACCTGGGAGCCCCTGCCTATTGATGCAGCAAATGCCCTGCTAAGCCTAAGCCGTATGCAGCCCCATTTCGACCGCGGCTACACCGGGCACGAGCACATGGCGGGCTTTGGGCTAATTAACATGAACGGTAGGGTGTACGACCCCTACCTACAGCGTTTCCTAAGCCCCGACCCGTTTGTGCAAGCACCAGCCAACGCCCAAAACTTTAACCGCTATAGCTACTGCTTGAATAA
>CAZGQZ010000096.1:0-6615 GCA_964527985.1 uncultured Rikenellaceae bacterium
TTTTTAACATAATCCAAAAGGAATCGCAAACCCCTTGGCAGGAGATGTATAAGGTATTTAACATGGGGCATCGGTTTGAGATATACGTTTTCCCCGAATATGCTGATGATATTGTGGCTATTGCCAAGGAGTTTGGTGTTGATGCGCAAATAGTAGGTTCATGCCATAAGCGCGAGAAAGGGAACAAGCTCGTAATTAAAAGCGAAAAGGGCGATTTCGTTTACTAGCTGGGCTTGCGCACAAGGTTAAAGGTGGTATTTAGCCCAAAGTAAAGGTTCCAAACGGCTAGTCCACAAATATAGCCAAGCAATCCACCAGCTAGCACATCACCAGGGTAGTGTACGCCAAGGTAAACACGGCTGTACGATACTATTGCTGCCCACAATATAATTGATACCGTAAACCATCTACGTTTAAAAAGCAGTGCAAGGAATGTTGCCACCCCAAAGGTGTTGGCTGCGTGCGACGATACAAAACCAAATTTCCCGCCACATCTACTGGCTGCTAAATGAACCATTTCCTTAATATCCGGATTGTGGCACGGCCGCAATCTTTCAAAAACATTTTTAAATAGGTGTACCGAAGTTTGATCGGCTAGCACAACAATAAGCGCAACTCCCAAAAGAGGCCAAAGCAATCGCCATCCAAATTGCTTATACATAAAAAAGATGATAATAAGGTATAAGGGTAACCAGGTAATTTTACCCGAAAAAAATACCATTATTGGATCGAGAAATGGGGTGTGCAATCCGTTTAGAAAAAGGAACAGCTGCGTATCGATAGCTACAAGCCAATTAACCATAGTTTATTAATCCTATTTGTTAAGTTCCTCCCACAGCATATCTTTAAGCTGCATAATGCCCTCTCCGGTTACCGAGGAAATGAAGATGTAGTTTACATCGGGCATTTCCTTTGTAAGCGCATTCTTAATCTCGTCATCGGCCATGTCGCATTTAGTAACAGCAAGTAAGCGTTGCTTATCGAGCAGCTCAGGATTAAATTGAGTTAGCTCGTTAAGAAGAGTTTCGTATTCCTCCTTAATACTTTTGGCATCAGCGGGTATCATAAAAAGGAGCATCGAGTTTCGCTCAATATGCCTTAGAAAACGTGTACCCAACCCTTTCCCTTCGTGAGCTCCCTCAATTATGCCTGGTATATCAGCAACAACAAACGATCGATGATCGCGATAGGGAACAATTCCGATGTTTGGAACAAGCGTTGTGAACGGATAATCGGCAATTTTTGGTTTGGCAGCAGTTATGGTCGATAGAAGGGTTGATTTTCCTGCATTTGGAAAGCCAACAAGACCAACGTCGGCAAGAATTTTCAGCTCAAGCGTTACCCATCCTTCAGTGCCCTCCTCTCCAGGCTGCGCAAACCTGGGGGTTTGCATGGTAGCGCTTCTAAAGTGCCAGTTCCCAAGGCCGCCTCTACCACCTTGCATTAAAACCTCGGTTTGGTTGTGCTCGGTTATTTCACAGAGTTTTTCACCCGTTTCGGAGTCAATGGCAACTGTTCCAAGCGGAACCTCAATGGTAATATCTTTTCCGTCGGCTCCTGTGCTTCGGCTCCTGCTGCCCGATTCGCCATGAGTAGCAAAAATGTGTCGTTGATACTTTAGGTGAATAAGTGTCCACAGCTGGTCGTTTCCTTTGAGGTAAATGTGCCCACCTCTACCGCCATCACCACCATCGGGTCCTCCTTTGGGCACAAACTTTTCTCTGCGCAGGTGAGTGCTACCAGGTCCGCCGTTTCCCGATCGGCAAAATATCTTTACGTAATCAACAAAGTTTGATGCTGCCATTTATGTTTTACTTGTATGATACAATTCCCCTTTTGGCACAATTGCCTTAGGAATTGTAGTATTGCTTTGGTAGCGCAAAAAGCTAACCTATGCTCGACATATGCTGGTTGATGGTGTTGCTAATTCTTTCGAATATTTCTTCTATAGTTCCCATCCCATTAATGCCAAAGTACTTCTGTTGCGCTTTGTAGTAATCCATAACGTTTTTTGTTGTTTCGTTATAGATAGTAATGCGATTTTTAATGATATCGATGTTTTGGTCGTCGGGGCGTCCGCTGAATTTTCCTCGGTTAACTAGCCGTTCTACCAGCTCATTGTAATCAACCTCAAGGGCTATCATTAGGGTAATTGATACGCCTTTTTCGGTAAGCATATCATCCAACTCGCGAGCTTGTATGGTTGTTCGAGGAAAGCCATCGAAAACAAAACCGTTGGTTTTGTCGCGAAACTCATCAAGTCTTCTTCCAATTATCCCAACTACTACCTCATCTGGAACAAGTTCCCCTCTGTCCATGTACTTTTTTGCTTCAATACCTCTGGGTGTTTGCCTCTCAATGGCATTACGAAGAATATCGCCGGTTGAAAGGTGCATGAGGTTGTACTTTTGGATAATGTTTTGCGATTGGGTGCCCTTGCCAGCACCAGGAGGGCCAAATAGAACGATGTTAAGCATTTTGTTTTAGGTTAAATAAACATCATAGTACTATACTAGGGTGTAAATGTCAGCTAAATTTCTGCCTATGCCATTGTAGTCTAAACCGTAACCTACAATGAAATCGTTAGGAATTGTTTTGCCAATATAATCAATTTTTATTGATCCTTTATACGATTCGGGTTTGTAAAGAAGGGTGGCAACTTTTACGGCTTTGGGTTGGTACGATTTGAGCGTTTCTACGAGTTTACCCAAGGTTATCCCTGTATCTACAATGTCCTCCAAAATAACCACCGTTCTGTCTTTTATGCTCTCAGTTAGGCCAATTAGCTCGTTAACAGTACCGGTTGTTGAAGTGCCCTCGTACGACGAAAGCTTAACAAACGACACTTCGCAGGGAAAGTTAAAATGGCGAACTATATCGGCTGTAAAAATAAACGATCCGTTAAGAACGCTTATGAAGAGGGGGTTGTCCTCTTTTTCAAGATCAGTGCTCATGATTTTAGCCATTGTTGCAATATCAGCTTGTATTTCAGTAGCCGGATAGCTAATCCTGAACTCTTTATCCCACAGCTTAACGGTTTTCATGCTAAAGTTGATTTTTTTGAAATTATACAGTTGGGTTTGGCAAGTTTTTTCAGTTGGCAAAAGTACTAAAATATAACGAGGGCATTAACCTGTAGATAACGATAAAATGTAAAAGAAACTGGTTTCATGAAATCTGTATGTTATCTGTTGTACTTATTAATTATTGCATCGAGTATTTGCACGCCATGTTCAATGGCTTCGTCGGGGAAATCGTATTCGGGGCTGTGCAGTTCGGGTTTGTCTTCGCCAATTCCTAGCCCAAAAATTACCGATGGTTTTGCTAGGGTGAAATGAGCAAAATCCTCCGACCATCTATTTGGCTTGTCGAGTTCGGCTATTGTTCGGTTTTGCTCAATGGCTATTTCTCTAACTGTTTCAATTACTTCGGGATTGCAAACAGCTGCGGGGAAGTCATCGGCAACCGATATTTCAACGGCTAATTTGTGGCTTGTGCCAATTTTTCGTGCAAGCTCTACCGATTTTTTATATAGGGTGTCCATGTCGGCATTGGCAACCGAACGAAGGGTAACCATAATCTCTCCAAAACCAGGAGATGTGCCAAAGGCAATGTCGCCAACGCGCACATGGATTATTGTGAGCAACACAAAGTCGGAAAAATCTTTTTGATTCGCAATGCCATATAATCCCTTAATTATTTCAGAGATCGCAAGAGCAGGGTTAATTCCCATCTCGGGAAAGGCTGCATGCGATGCTTTGCCAATGAGCTTAATAATAAGCCCTTTTGATGCCGAAGCAAAAACATTTTTTGGAAGTACGACGCTTCCCAGGGGAAACTTAGGCATATTGTGAATTGCAAAGGCATAATCGGGAAGTAGATTAAGCTCTTTTAACCTGTTCAACGATTTTTCAGCACCTTGCCCATTTTCCTCTTCGGGTTGATAAAAAAGGATTACTCTTCCCTTTTTTAGAGGATTGTTCTTAATTAATGCCGCCAGCCCTGAAACCATGGCCATATGTCCATCGTGACCACAAACATGAGCAACCCCGGGTACGGTTGAACTGTAAGGACGGCGTATGGCTTCGTGAATTGGCAGAGCGTCAAGGTCGCAGCGAAAAAGGGTTGTAGGACCGTGTTCGGGAGCGTTAAAAACCGCTGCCATGCCTTCGCCTGCTATTCCAGTGAAAAGTTCATCGGGTCTATAGCGGTTAAGGTAAAAACGGATTCGCTTTCCTGTAGCACGCTCTTTACCCGATAATTCAGGATTCCGGTGAAGCTCGTGCCTAAGTCGAATTAGCTCGTCCATTTTATCCGCTTTTTTCTACCGTAAAAGTATAAAAACTTATGCTTTAGCATTACACTGCAAACGTTTTTTATTGGCATCTTGAAATTTTAGCGTAATTTCGCCCCGCTTCAATCAAACCTTTTAGGCTAGTGAAGTCAAATGGTTTAATAGTTTAACCCATTTTTTTTATGACTAAAAAAAGCTTTGCTGTTTACCTTAGTGCAATAATCGCTATGGTTTTCTGGGCGCTCTCGTTTATTTGGTATAAAGAGGTTCTAGTGCTTTATAAACCCGTATCGTTGGTGTTAATGCGATTGATAATTTCGAGTATTTTGCTGCTTACTGTTACAGCCTCTTTGGGTCGGCTCGATAGGATTGAAAGAAAGGATATAAAATCGTTTGTGTTTTTGAGTTTTCTGTCGCCATTCCTTTACTTCTTAGGCGAGAGTTATGGCGTAAGCTACATGTCGTCAACGCTCGCTGCTGTAATTATTGCAACCATTCCGCTGTTTAGCCCAATTGGTGCATACTACTACCTTAAAGAGCGAATCTCGATGATGAATTTTGTGGGAATTGTAGTGTCGGTAGTAGGCGTTGCGCTTGTTGTATTTCACCAAGGGTTTAATATTACCGATGTGCATCCAATAGGCTTGGTTTTCATGCTGTTGGCAGTAGTTTCTGCGCTTGGGTATTCTATCATTATTAAAAGATTGGCCGATAGGTATAACGTTTTTTCAATAGTTGCCTACCAAAATCTAATTGGAATATTCTTTTTCCTCCCGCTCTTCTTTTTTCTCGATTTTAAGCAGTTTGTTTCGGTAACTCCTACATGGGATGTGATTGTGCCTTTGCTTAATCTTGGGGTTTTTGCATCAACATTCGCTTTCATCTTTTTTACCTATGCCATTAAAAATTTGGGTATCTCAAAAGCCAATATTTTTACAAATGCCATTCCTGTGCTTACAGCAATATTTGCATATTTTATTCTTAAGGAACAGATAACGCCATTGAAAATGGCCGGTATACTGGTTGTTGTTTTGGGGCTATTCCTTTCGCAAATTCGAAAAGGCATGTTTAAGGGTCTTTTTAAAAGGGGATAGAAAAATGACTTTTAAATGGATGCTTCAAAGTGATTATGCAAAGGGGTTTAGAAGGCTGTAAGGATGATATCAGAAACAGATGATGGTTGGTTTTGAAAGTTTCATTCGGAAGAAGACAAGCGTAATGGCTGAATCGGCCAAGAAGTTAGGGAACGAAAACTTTTAGGGCGAGAGGTTTTATTGAGAAGTTCAGAGGAACGTTTGTTTCAATTGGTTCTCCATCGTAGTGTAAAACGCTCGAGTCGAACTGCTCAATGGCAATTTTCTTAACTTTAAATGTTTCCACAAATCGGCTTTTCCCAATTTGCTTGCTAAAAAGCTTAATCCCAATTAAAGGCGATATGTACTTTGGAAATGGCGATAGGATTGTAACGTCGAGTTTTCCATCGGTAATATCGGCGTTTGGAGCAATGAAGGCGTTGTTGCCATATTGTGCCGCATTGGCAATGGTAATTAAAAAGGCTACCTTTTCAAAGGTTTGGTTGTTTATGGTAATCTTATATCTATTTGGCTTGTAACTTAAAAACTCCTGTATTGTTGCTTTAACGTAGTTGGTAAATCCTCGTTTAGTTCCTTGGGCAAACGAATTGCCTACTTGAGCATCGAAACCAACTCCTGCGGTGCAAACAAATGGTTGCTTATTCACTTCTCCAACATCGATAAGTGCAATTTTTTCTTTGTTGATAACCTTAATCGCCTTGTCAACATCAAACGGAATGCGAAGGTGCCGGGCAAAACCATTGCCCGATCCAACGGGGATTATTCCGAGGGTCGCATCGGTGTGCATTAGCGCCGAAGCAACTTCGTTTACAGTGCCATCGCCACCAACTGCCACAATTTTTTTAACCCCTTTTTGCAGGTATTCATTAGCCAAAATTGTGGCGTGTTTTGCTTGTTGTGTGTGTTCAATTATGGCGTTAAACCTCTTTTTGTTTAAAGATTTGTATATCTTTTTTTCAAGGTTTTTTAGCACGCCTCTTCCCGAAATGGGGTTAACGATAAAAAGAATATTTTCTCTCTCTTTTACCACAAGCTGTATTCCGAGTTTTTACATTATTTGCTAACGAGCGGCAAAGTTAACCTAAATTTTACGACTCAAAAGCTAATTACCCTTATATTATCCTTTTGCACTTGTGATGTTTTGGGTAGTAATCAAAAATTTGGTAGGCCGTTATACTAAAAATACTTTTTTTATGTTTTCAAAGTGTACTTTTGTAATTGCATACT
>CAZGQZ010000096.1:6715-9464 GCA_964527985.1 uncultured Rikenellaceae bacterium
TACTTTGCCGATATAAAGTATGCATTTGTTAATTACTCGCGACATGTTGAGGGTATTGGTACATTTGGCGTTGGTATGCAGCATGTTGGTTATGGCGATTTTACTGAGGCTAATGTGGCCGGACTTATAACTGGTAGTTTTTCTGGTTACGATATGGCCATCCATTTGTCGTATGCCCGCTCTATTGATAGCCTTTTTACTTTTGGCGTTACGCTTAAACCAATCTATTCGCATTTGGAGCAGTACACCTCTTTTGGTCTTGCTGCCGATATCGGTCTTGCTTACCATAGTCGCGATAGCCTTTTCTCAGCAGGCGTTGTTGCTCGTAACATTGGCTCCATGCTAAAGCCGTATACCCCCGATACATGGGAGGCATTACCATTTGAGTTGATATTTGGTGTTAGCCAAAAACTAAGGCATGCCCCATTTCGGTTGGTTGCTACTTTTCAGCAGGTACAAACCAGTAGCCTTTACTTCAGGCGCCAAAGCAGCACTGTTTCGCTATTTGGCGATGAGGAACCTCAGGATCCTACGTTTTTTGACAAACTCGGAAGCGAGGTGCTGAGCCACCTAATACTGGGAGTTGAGTTTGTTCCAATTACCAATTTCTACGTTAGGGGAGGATATAACTTCCAGAGACGTAACGAGCTAAAGCTCGAAGAACGGGTATCAACGGTTGGGTTTAGCTGGGGTGTTGGAATTAAGATTAAACGATTTTACTTAAACTATAGCCGAGCAACATACCATTTGGTTGGTGGTTCTAACCATTTCTCTCTTAGCACTAATCTCGACGACTTTTTTGTGAAGAAGAATTTGTAAAGAAAATCCCCTTTTTTTCAGCTACCTTTGCCATGCTCAACTACTGTTTTGTGGTTGTTGGCTAACTTGTTTAATTGAGTTTACTGTGGATAAAACATTAATTACTATTGCCGTTGATGGCTATTCGTCGTGTGGGAAAAGCACCTTTGCAAAAGCCATAGCTAATAGGTTAAACTATATTTATATTGATAGCGGCGCCATGTATAGAGCCGTTACCCTTGCCTGTATTCGTGAGGGTATTGCAACGCCATTGGGGGTTGATGAAAATAGGCTAGCCGATTTACTAATCGGGTTAAAGGTTGGGTTTGTAAAGAACACCGAAGGTGAAGGTTGGCTTACAACCCTAAACGGCGTGGTGGTTGAACGCAGCATTCGTACCCTCGAGGTTTCGGGGCTGGTGAGCCCCGTTTCGGCTATCCCAATGGTTCGGGCTAAAATGACCCAGCAACAGCAGGAAATGGGTGAGCATAAGGGAATAGTTATGGATGGTAGGGATATTGGCACGGTTGTGTTCCCTAAAGCAGAACTAAAAATATTTATGACCGCCGATCCAACAATTCGTGCGCAGCGTAGGCTTAACGAGATGGAAGGCAAAGGCGAAAGCGCTACCCTAGAAGAGGTGCTTAGGAATATTGAAGAGCGCGACCACATTGATCGTAATCGCAAGGTTGCCCCTTTGCGCCAAGCACCCGATGCCATTGTGCTCGATAATTCACATATGACAGTTGATGAGCAGATGGAGTGGTTTGATGCTGTTTACGCCGATATAATTTCGAAAATCTCCTAAATCCCTTTTTCATTTATGGGCCAAGCAAAAAGCATACATGTTGAGATTGATAAAAGCTCAGGCTTTTGCTTTGGTGTTGTAAATGCAATTTCGCAGGCCGAAAAGGAGTTGCAAAGCCAAGAAAGACTGTATTGTATTGGCGAGATAGTTCATAACAATATGGAGGTGGAAAGACTAAAGTCGCTTGGTTTACAAACTATTTCGCATTCCGATTTAGATAAGTTGCAGGGGAGTAAAGTGCTTTTTCGTGCTCATGGCGAACCGCCCGAAACATACAGGAAAGCCCTCGAAAAAGGGCTGAATATTATTGATGCATCCTGTCCGGTTGTGCTAAAGTTGCAAGTAAAGGTGCGCGAAGCATGGAAGCGAATGGCACAGGTTGGCGGACAGGTAGTAATCTATGGAAAGAAAGGACACGCTGAGGTGCTTGGTTTGGTTGGTCAAACTCAGGGAAATGCTATAGTAATCGAGAGGATTGAGGATATTAATAATCTCGATTTTACAAAACCCATCGAACTTTTTGCCCAAACTACTATGAGTGCCGATGAGTATAAAAAAATCTCCAACGAAATAGGCCATAGGACAGAAGCCGCTAGTAATAGTCGAAACACTTTTCATGCATATAACTCAATATGCGGACAGGTGGCCAACCGAAAAGATGAGCTAAAAACATTTGCCTCTAAATTTGATGCTGTAGCTTTTGTGAGCGGGAAGAATAGCTCAAATGGAAAAATGCTCTACGAAGTTTGCAAGCAAGTAAACCCTAATACTTATTTTATTAGCTCAACCCTCGAACTCAAACCTCATTGGTTTCAAAGCGTTAATCGCGTTGGCGTATGTGGTGCTACGTCAACCCCCCTTTGGTTAATGGAGGAAGTTGCTGCATGGATAAGGGCAAATGGGTAGATTTGGGAAAAACGTTTACCTAATCCCCTCAATCTTTACTACCTTAGCTGACCAAAACTAGCCGGCAGTTTACCATGTCAGAATCGCAATTTGTTGAGGTTATCCTTCCGTTGGCAGTGCCAAAGCTATACACCTATTCTGTGCCCAGTAATTTGCAAAAGCAGCTAAGAGTTGGTGCAAGGGTGGTTGTGCAGTTTGGTAAAAAAAAGCTTTACTCGGCTATAGTTTACAGTATCC
>CAZGQZ010000097.1:0-9413 GCA_964527985.1 uncultured Rikenellaceae bacterium
CAATTTGCTTAAGCATTTTAGCAACTTGGCCAAATCCATTTCGGTATAATGTAGATGCAATTTGCACTGCATTGGCACCTGCCAAAAGGGCTTTGACTACTGCATATCCATCGTGAATACCTGTTGTTGCAGCTAAATCAGCGCTTACCCTATTGGCCATAATGGCCACCCAGCGAAGGGGTAAAGCCAAATCGGCTGGAGTGCTAAAAACCGTTGTGGAGGTAAATTCGAAGTTATGGATATCAAAATCGGGGTTATACGATCGGTTGAATAGCACTATAGATTTAACGGGTGTTTCGGATAACCGCATGATAAAACTACCTAGTGCTGTATTGTACGAGCTAATTTTAATAGCCACCGGAATTGAAACTAGGCTGGTAACTTTTGAAACAGCATCGAAGTATACCTTCTCGTTCTGTTCGGCTGTTCTATCCAAATCGGTAGGTAGTACAAATACGTTTAGCTCTATGGCATCGGCTCCAGCATTTTCAATGCGCTTAGCAAACTCGGGCCATTTATCTGCAGTAACACAGTTTATGCTTGCAATAACAGGGATTTTTACTGATTTTTTTGCATCGCTAATTAGCTTTAGATAGTTTGCTATTGGATCTTCCATCTCATCGAAATCAAAGTAATCCATTGTTTCAGGATAAATAAACCCAGTAGCCTGCATCCTGTTCATGTTATCTTTAACCTCGCTAATAATCTCCTCTTCAAAAAGGGATTTTATTACTACTGCCCCAACTCCATTAGCCTCAAGGTCAACTATATCACTCACCTTATTAGTTAGTCCAGAACTTGCAGCAATAATTGGGTTTCTTAGCGATAAACCCATGTAATTTGTTGTTAGATTAGCCATAGTATTATTCTTTTGCAGAGTTTAACTTCAACTTTTGTATAAATTTACTGAAAATATATTACCTAGCTAGACTTTGCTCAGTTTTTCTGTAAAAGCAATTATTAAACTTATAGAATAGAAAGGGTAAGGCTAATATTACAAGTAGATGTAAAAAATTGCTAAAAAATTAGCTCATCAACAAGCAACTTGCCAGTCTCAAGCTCTTTGCGTAAGGTTTGCTTATTGCTTAGGGTTATTCCAATGCTTATTTGCTTTTGGAAGTAAACAGTAGCCTCATCGTTAGGAAAATGGTTATCGAAATTGAGGATATGCACCTCAACATTTGGTTGATCGTCATGCTCTCGCCAAATTATGCCCATAGCTTTATACTGAGTTCCGTTCCACTGCACTGCAACGGCATAAATCCCATTTGGTGGTATTAGCTTGCCGGCCTCCTCTATTTGAACATTCAGCGTTGGGAACTCAACTTCGTGAAAGAAATGCGTTCCTTTTCCAAGTCCGCCAATAATTATGTACTGATGATCGAGGTAAGCATTGGCACGCTGAATGCGCCCTTCTTTTATGGCTTTGCGAATAGTTGTTGAGCTAACCGTTTCGTGCTGTATGTCCTGTTCAGGAATTTCCTCAACGCCAAAATCAAGCTCATTGCTAAGCTTGTATAAATAGTCGTAATCGCCTTGACGATTATGGCCAAAGTGGTGATTAAACCCAACAACTATAAACTTGGCGCCAAGTTTACTAATAAGCATTTCGCGAATAAATTGCTCCGATGATGTTTTGGAAAACTCTATGGTAAATTTAACTATGATAAGATGGTTTAGACCCGCTTTACGAAGTAGCTCAATTTTCTCCTTTTGCGAGCTGATAAACATCAAATCCTTACCAGCTGTTTCGGGGTATAATACCTTTCGTGGGTGCGGAAAAAAGGTTATTAGAACCGATTCACCATTTATACTCTGAGCAATTTGGTTAATTCTGTTTATTATTACCTTATGGCCTATGTGAACTCCATCAAACGAGCCTGTTGTAACTACTGCATTTTTTATTCCCTTCGCATTGTCAAAACCATAGTGTACCTGCATAGAAAGCGCTAATTATTCATCAAAAAATGTTTGTACTATTTACCATCAACCTCTTTTACAAAGTATGCAACCTTTTCCATAGAAGTAATCATATCGTACTCTTCGAGGTACACGTTAGCGGGAACGGAAAGAGGTGTGGTAGTGAAATTAAGTATGCCTTTTATCCCTGCCATTACAACCATTTCGGCTATTGTGGCAGCTGTGTCGGGTGGAGAGGCAATTATTGCTATTGAAATTTTGTCCTGATTAACAACCTTGCTAATATCGCGAATATGGTAACACTTAACTCCAGAGATTACCCTATTTACCTTATTCTCATCAACATCAAAAGTTGCTACAACATTTAGCTTTGCCCTTTTCCCCGTAAAATATGTGGTAACTGCTCTACCCAAATTACCCATGCCAATAACTGCTACATTAAGCCCTTGCGGATGGTCAATAAGCTTTCCAATTACCTCAATGAGCTCTTGCGCATCGTAGCCTCTCTTCTTCATGCTTGAGTAGCCTATTAGCATTAAATCGCGCCTTACCTGAACCGCAGTTATGTTATGTAAGCCTGCCAGCTCATGCGAATATATGTGTGTTTTGCCCTTTGCTAGGCACTCAAAGAGTGTACGCCGATACTCGCTTAAGCGTTCAACCGTTTTTTCGGGTAGTTTCATTTTTTTTGATATTTAGTAAGATACAAGCTTAAAGCACTACTTTGTAAAGAGCATTAAAGCATCAAAGGTAATAAATTTAGCATTTTATTGCTGTTTCTATAAGCAAACAAGACCACTAGCGCAGGTATTTACCCTTTGGTAATATCGTTTATAGTAGGCAGTATTGGAAGTATAACCCTAAAGGTTGTTCCTTTTCCTGGCTCACTGTCAATATCTACGCTTCCTTTGTACAAATCGACAATTCGCTTAACAATGCTAAGTCCAAGGCCACTCCCAGTTATTTCCTTTGTTTTTGAGGTTTTAATGCGTGAGAATTCTCGGAATAGCTTTGGTAAATCTTCCTGAGCAATACCAACACCTGTATCCGAAATCTCAATAAGCACTTCTGCATCTTTCACTTTTAGTGAGCAGCGTACCTCACCACCCTCAACGTTATACTTTACAGCGTTTGAGATAAGATTGTTAAAAATTATTTCAAGTTCCTCAGAATCGCCTACAAAGGGAATCGAGGTTGATTTATCGTAGCATATTTTTACATCGCGCTGAATGGCAAGGGGAACCATTGTGTCGATAGCCGATTTGGCCACTAGGCCAAGGTCGAGCTCACGAAGGTCGCGCTTTTTACCTCCCGATTCAATTCGGGTAAGATCCAGAAGATCCATAATCATATTTCGCATTGCCTTAACTCGCGACAGCGATCGGTCAATCATTTTGTCGTAGGCATCAAGACTATCCCCAGCCTGTCTATCCTGCATAATTTTAAGGTAACCTTCAATGGCATTAAGGGGCGCTTTTAGCTCGTGCGATAGAACCGTTAGAAATTGGAATCGCACCTGCTTACCCTCCTTATGCAGCTTGCGAGTCATGCGCCTTAGAAAATAGTGTTTAGCCACATTTTCTATGGATGATTTTAGCTCTTGAGGGGTAAAGGGTTTTGGCACAAAATCGTATGCCCCAATATTGGTTGCCTTAACGGCAAGTTCGAGCGATGCATACGATGTTATCATTATTACAAGAATATCAAGCTGGTTACTGTTGATATACTCTAAAACCTCAACTCCTTGTATTCCGGGTAGCTTATTGTCGAGCAGCACAACAGCTGGTGGGGTGTTATCGATAACCTCTAGGGCTTCTTCGCCCGTTGCAGCCTCAATAATGTTGAAAGCAATATCCTCATCGAGGAAAGGGTAGCTAACGGTAAAATTTTTAAGTATACGCGTAACGCCCGATCGGATACCAAACTCATCATCAACAACCAAAATATCTAACTTTTCCATCTTATATCTTTAAAAGTTTTTTAATCTCACTTTCGAGCTGCTCAGGCCTAATCCCCTTTTCAAGATATAAATCGGCTTTTATCCATTTGCGCTCATCCTCTGAGCTTATACCAAAAGACATCCCTGTTTCGGCCGATACTGCTGTTGCCAGAATAATTGGCACATCGGGGTATTTACGCTTCATCTTGTAGCAAAGTATAAAACCGCTATCCTCGTTCTCCATCATCAAATCGAAAATGGCCAAATCGGGCTTAAGCGTTTTAATTAGCTCTTCGGCCTCGCGCTGACTTTCGGCTGATATTACTTTAAACCCAAACCTTTCGAGTTGAAATTTCATCTGAAAAAGGTAGTCCATGTCGTCATCGACGAGTAATATTGATTTTTGCTTTCTCATTGCTGCTCTTTTATTTCGTTGTTGTATTATTGCTATCTATGCGATAGTATCATCTTTAGGCAGAATTATCCTGAAGGTTGTTCCTGTTGGTCCCTTGCTCTTATCGGTGTTCGAATCAACCTCAATTTTCCCCTTATGCATTTTCACAATTCCGTATATTGTGGCTAATCCTAATCCGGTTCCTTTACCTATGCCTTTTGTAGTAAAGAAAGGAGTATATAGCTTATCCATATTCTCTTCGGGAATACCAACGCCTGTATCGTGAACTGCAAATATGATTTCGTTGCTACTTTGTGCCACTTCAACCTTAAGCTTCCCTCCGTTTGGCATGGCCTCAATGGCATTCTTGTTAAGGTTTGTGAGCACTTGCATCATTTGCTCGTAATCGAGTACTGCCTTTAAATTCGGATTGGCGCAGATAACCTCGGTTCGAACATTATTGGGCACAACTACAGAAGAAATGCTATCCTCGGCTAGCTTTTTAAGCTCAATCTCCTCCTTGCGAACCTGATTTTTGCGTGCAAAATTAAGTAGCCCACTTACAATTTTCTTGCATCGCTCAGCTTGAGTTGAGATTAGCTCAAGGTCGGCTTTGAGAGGATGATCGCCTTCAAGCTCATCTAGCAGGATATTGCTATACATTAGCACAACGCCAAGCGGATTATTTAACTCGTGAGCAATGCCTGCCGATAGCTGTCCCATATGCGCTAGCTTTTCGGAGTGCTTAAGCGCCTGTTGCACCTTTGCAAGTTTCTCGTTTGATACGGCTAAATCGTTAACCGAATCGTGGAGTTCCTCAATGGTGTATGGTAGGCACATCTCTATCTCTGCCAAACCCTCAACAATAGCAATAGCATGTTCAAGGCAGGTATCGTAACCACATGCACCGCAATTAAGGTGATCGCGAGGGGAAAACTTTCCCATTGATGCCAATACCCTATTCACCTCATCATCTGAAGGGAGTGGCAAGCGCCTGTCGTTTGCCTTAAACGTTTGAGTAAGGTCTACATCTTTATACTCATCGAAATGTTTTCGCCATTCAACCTCTTGGTCGGGGGTAATTTTACGCTGAACATATGAGCTGATGTAGGTTCGACGCTCAAAACGCTTTCCACCGGCCGACATACCTGGTCCCATAATACATCCCTCGCAGCAAAGCAATTCAAGGTGATGATTTTGTAGCTTCCCATCCTCAAACTCCTTTATGGCTTCCTGAAAACCCCTCCTACCTTCGGCTACAATAACATTGCCCTCTAGTGCGTTATCGCACAAGTTTACGGTTTGAATTAACCCTCGGCTAATTGGAAAAACGGCTCCCTTGCCTGCACGTGGAGGGTCAAAATCTGATGGCTCAACCTTTTCACCCGTAATTCCAGCATGCTCAAACATTCCTCTAAGTTCTCTAAAGGTAAGCCCTTGGTCAACCTCATGGGATTCGGCTTTTTTGGCAATACACGGGCCTACAAAAACTACCTTAACATCATCGTTAAGCTTCTGCCTAACAACTCTGGTCATTGCAACCATTGGCGATACAATGGGTGCTAAACTTTTCACCAATTCGGGGTGATAGTACTTTATGTAATTTACAATTGAGGGGCAATCAGACGAGACATAACCTCTGCCATCGTTTGATTCGAGCAGCTTTTTGTACTCGCGAGCCACAAGGTCGGCACCAAAGCCAACCTCAAAAACGTAATCGAAACCAAGGGCACGCATCATCCCCACGAAAATCCGATAATCCTTTAATTCAGTAAACTCAGCGGGAAAGCTAGGTGCAACAATGGCTGCCACCTTGCTATTCGACTGAAGAAGTTCTTTTACCTCGAGGCGAGTAATAAGGAAAACTTTAGCATCCTGACTGCAAACCTTTATGCAGTTTCCGCAGCCTATGCACCTATCGGTTATAACCTCGGCTTGCCCGTTAATAATTTTTATGGCCTTAGCAGGGCACTCTCTAACACAAGTGTAACAAACCCTGCATAATTCCTTTATGGTATATACTAACTGCTTATGTTCGTCTTTTTCAACCATATTAACCTTTTTTGCTAATGAATCCTATAGCAACACTTCCCTTTTTGTATACTTAACATGAAGCAAACGTTGCGATTTCTCTCCATCGGGTTTACCCAAAAAATCATCGTATAGCTTGAGTAAACTAGGGTTTTTATGTGCACATTTAATAGTTTCAAGCTCATCGAGTTCATAAATGGCTTTAGCTCTTTGCTTCACATCCTTATCGTTACTACCAAAGGGCTGTCCTCCTCCATTAACACACCCACCTTTGCAGGCCATAATCTCAATGTAATGTGCATTAATTTCGCCCGATTTTATTTCCTCAAGCAGATCTTTCAGGTCGGTTAACCCATTGGCAACAATAAACTTGAGTGTATCCTTCCCTACCTTAACATCAACCTGTTTAACGCCAGCAACCGATCGCAGATCATTAATCTTTGGCGATACCATCTCCTTTCCAGTTAGGTTGAAATGAAGCGTTCGAGCAATTCCCTCAGCCGTTCCGCCCGAGGAGGCAAAAAGCTTACCAGCCGAACTTCGTGTACCAAAGGGATTATCGGCCAATTGTGGGTCTATTGCCTGTATATCTATTCCGTAAAGTCGGATTAGTCTAGCAAGTTCTCGGGTTGAAAGCACTAAGTCAACATCCGACAAGCCTTTACTTGTCATCTCCGGCCTTTGAGCTTCAAACTTTTTGGCTAAGCAGGGCATTACCGAAACGGAAAAAATTTGATTAGAAGTAAGCTCTTTCGCCTGTGCAAAGTAGTTCTTAATAATTGACCCCATCATTTGCTGGGGCGACTTGCAAGTTGACAGCAAGGGAAGCAACTCGGGATAGAACTGCTCGGCATACTTAACCCAAGCAGGACAACAGCTCGATATCATCGGAAGGTTTTGGTTGCTCTCGTAACGCTTTGTAAGTTCGGCAACCGACTCCATAACGGTTAGGTCAGCAGCAAAAGTTGTATCGAAAATAAAATCGAACCCAATCTTTCGGAGCGCTGCCACCAAAAGTCCGTTAATATCTTTTCCCGCTTTTAGGCCAAACTCTTCAGCTAACGAAACGGTAACCGCAGGACCAAATTGGAGCACAACCTTTAGCGATTTATTGTTGAGGGCATCCTGAATTTCGTCCAAATTGGAATGCTCATGCAATGCCCCTGTGGGGCAAACCATTACGCATTGTCCGCAGGCAATACAGCTCGAAAAGTTTAAATCGCGGTTCATGGTTGTTCCAATAATTGTTTTGCTACCACGATTTAAGAATTCAAGCGTTGAAACAGATTGGATTTCGTCGCAGGTTCGTACGCACCTACCGCAAAGAATACACTTTGCCGGATCGCGCACTACGCTTGGGCTGGATAAATCGAGTCGGTGACGTGGCTTCTTACCCGAAATCCTACGCTCACGAATGTTTAGCTCAACAGCTAAATCCTGAAGTTCGCAATTTCCGTTGCGCTCGCAGTATAAACAATCATCGGGATGATTGCTCAGAAGCAATTCGACCAATGTTTTACGCGCCTTAACTACCCTGGGCGAGTGGGTTTGAATTTTCATCCCTTCGCGAACTGGATATGAGCATGAGGTAACCAAGTTTGTAATTCCCTCAACCTCAACAACGCAAATACGGCATGCACCTGTTGGCGATAATCCCTTTAAATTGCATAGTGTTGGTACTTTAATACCGTTTTTATTTAGGGTATCAAGAATTGTATCGCCTTTGCGGGCTTGTATTATCTTGTTATTTACTTCAACTTCAAAATTCATAGGGAGCTATACTTTAGCATTTAATTTTCTCTACTTAAAAAAAACTGCTGAAAATTTGCAAACATCTTCGCAAATTCCGCAGCCAATGCATTTTTCTTCTACAATGAAATAGGGTGAGCGAGGAGTTCCAATGATTGCATTTGTTGGACATTTCTTGGCACATGCAGCGCAACCGGTGCACTTATCTACGTCAATGTAAAATGTTCTGAGGTTTCGGCACACAGCTGCTGTGCACTTCCTGTCAAAAATGTGTTCCTCAAACTCTTCTCTGAAATATTTCAATGTACTAAGAATTGGATTTGGTGCGGTTTGTCCTAATCCACAAAGTGATGTATCGCGCATAACCTCGGCTAAGCTCTCAAGGTGAATTACTCCCTTAAAACGCTCAAGGGTGTTGTGGCCGTCATCGGTAACTGGACGACGCGTAATATTATCGAGAATTTCAAGCATTCGGCGTGAACCTTCGCGGCATGGTATACATTTCCCGCAACTCTCCTTTTGAATAAAATGCATGAAGTACTTAACCATGTCAATCATGCAAACCGTATCATCGTAAACGGAAATACCTCCAGAGCCCATTGAGAGACCTAACTCCTTTAGCGTTTCGAAGTCAATTGGAGTATTTAGTAGTTCAGGAGTTGCACAGCCACCCGATGGACCGCCCATTTGAACTGCTTTAAGCTTACGACCCTTAGCAACGCCACCAGCAAGTTCAACAACCTTTGCAATTGAAACCCCTAGTGGAACCTCTACCATACAAACTGAGTTTACTTTTCCTGAAACGGAAAAGAGCTTTGTTCCTTTAGATTTTTCAGTACCGATACCACTATACCATTCGGAACCATTGTTTAGAATTAATGGAATATTGGCAATTGTTTCGATATTGTTTATGGCAGTAGGCTTACCAAACAATCCATTGGTTGATGGATAAGGAGGTTTAAGCGTAGGCATTCCGCGCTTTCCTTCAAGACTTTGAATAAGTGCTGTTTCCTCTCCACAAACGTATGCACCTGGTCCTTTTCGAATACTAATATCAAGACTATAACCGCTATCAAGAATATTGTGGCCAAGTAAACCCAACTCATAGGCCTGACTTATGGCCTGTTCAAGTCGCAACACTGTAAATTCGTATCTGTTGCGTGTATAAATAAAGGCTTTACTAGCCCCCACGGCATAAGCCGATATTGCTATTCCTTCGATTAGTAAATGAGGGTCGCTTTCCATAAGCAGCCGATCCATAAATGCGCCAGGATCGCTTTCGTCGGCATTGCATATAAAGTACTTTTGGTCGGCAGGTGCTTCTAACGTTTTTTTCCATTTAATTCCGGTTGGATATCCACCACCACCCCTACCTCTTAG
>CAZGQZ010000098.1:0-9411 GCA_964527985.1 uncultured Rikenellaceae bacterium
GCAGCACCCTGTTTTTCCAGATGCTCTCGGCGTTGCCCGAGAATTTTTTACCATCAATGGTAAGGTCGTTGCGCCCCTCGAACTTAGCGTTTATACCCATGTTCTGCAAAACATCGAGAATTGGCTGGGTAAACTTTCGGAAATCGCCCTGCGCACCCTCACCCGCATTCTTCACAAAGGTGAAGTTGAGATTGCCCAAATCGTGAAAAACTGCTCCTCCGCCCGATATTCGACGAACAACCTTGATTTTATTCTTCTTAACGTAATCAACGTTAATCTCGGCAAGGGTATTCTGGTGCTTGCCAACAATTATCGACGGCTCGTTACGCCAAAGCATAAAGCAATCGTCTTGTAAATGTTTTAGCGCGTACTCGTCGGCAGCAATATTGAAATATGGGTCGGTGTGCGAATCCTTAATACAAAGCATATTAATAGGTGGTTATTGTTGTGGAAATTTATCGGTACAAATATCATTGAAACAAACAACATGTCAAGAGAATTGTTGAATAATTTACATGCCATTTTATGCCATAAGCAACCCAAAAGCAAAAAGTGCCGAAACCATAAGCCTCGGCACTTGCATGCTAATCAGTAACCATCCTAGCTAGTTGGCCCGCTATCAACGCGCGACTCAATTACACTTTGGATAGAGCTTGAAACGTTTGATATGAAGTTGTAGCCCGTTTTGCTCTCAATGTAATCAACCGTAGTACGATAGTATCCCCAGGACTGCGAGTTTACCGTTTGGTTATTGGGCATCCAAACTGCAATTACTCTAGTTGAGGTGTTAATTCGAGCAACATCGTTTGTACCCACTGGTAAAACCACTACTATTTTCCAGGTGTAGCTTGGTACGGTAATGTTTTTTGATGAAATTGAAGTGTAATATCCGTTTGAACCTGTTCCTCCCTGTCCCCATGGCCCGCTAATAATGTATAGCTCGTTACCTTGCGACACAAGGTCTCTGCAATAGTTTTCGAGAGCCGCCCATGTGATCTGATTGTTTTTTGGCGATTGCGGAATCATGTTGGTCATCAGAAAAGTAGCTGAGTTGTCCGCCACCGAGCCATTCCTGTCGGCACTGGGGCACATGTGACCCCTATCGAATCCCGAACCGCTATAATCGCTACCGCCTACTTTTATCCAACTTGATGGCAGAGCGTAATCGGCCCTAAAGTTATTCTGACGAGGAGTATTTCCCAGCCAAGCCTCACTTAAATGCCACGAAACCCAGTTGCTCGTTTTTTTACTGTTGCTATACGAAAGCGCATACTGAGCTTTAACCATTAGGTAGTTGTTTGAGTTTGATGTGCTTGTGGTTGCGCCCGAGGGGTTTCCTAATGCCATATTGTTATCGCGGGTTGGTGAAGGGGGTGCAAACAGGTTAATCTTAAAATCGTCAATGTTAATTCTGTACGACCCGCCCGAAAGCTTTCGTATTTCAAATCGTACGTTTCCCGATTGGTTAACCGTGAAAGCAGCTTTGCTTAGCGATGTTGACGAAGTGGTAATAGTCGACCCAACTTTAGTCCACGTGCTTCCGTTGTTAGTCGATTTATAAAGTGCCCAAGTACTATTACCATCGGATCCGAATTTGGCATGGTACACCTCAACCGTACTTGCACCCGAGGTAATATTAAATTGCATTGTAAGCTTACCTGTATTGCGGATACGAACCGACTTTGAACCAAATTTTCTATCGGTTGATAACGTTCCAAGCAGTGCATCGTTTAAATACCATGAACCAGTTGGTAGGCTAACGCTGCCAGCAGTGTACGATGTTTTGGTTCCGTTCTCAAAATTTTCAACAACTGAAGAAGATTTCTGGAAACCGTCCTGCTCCAACACATCCATTGGAGTATCAAAATACTCGTCTTTCTCACATGAGAAGAATAGTGCAGTCCCCATTAGCAAAAGGGACAAAAGCACCTTGCTGATAACACGTTTACTTTTCATTAGGTTTAGTTTTGTGGGTTAGGAGCAGTAAATATATGGCAGTGTACAATTGAGGGTGTTGCCAAAACGTTAATAATACTCACAATTTTAAGCAACTTATTAACACCCTGCTAACGAAAAAATTACACTAGCCCTACACCCCTAATAACAACGGTATTTTCGTCGGAAAATGAACACTCGTATTCTATTTTACCGTACCTTTATAAGCCAAAATGTTTTCTGAAAGAGTAAAAACCTAACGAAACAGCTTAGACTTATGTCCCGATTATCGCCCTCACAGGAATTTCCGTTTGCAAAAGGCCTAATGCCTCAGGAAGAGATGCTTGAAGTTAGAAAGCAAACACAAAAGCTTGTTATAGGAATACCAAAAGAAAGCGACGAAACCGAAAGTCGTATGCCCCTTACACCCGAAGCAGTTGAACTGCTTGTTGGTCAAGGGCATGAAATTGTAATTGAAAAAGAAGCGGGTAAACTTGCCAACTATAGCGATAACGACTACAGTGAAAAAGGTGCTCAAATTGTTGACACTAAGCAAGAAGTTTTTAAATGCCAGATAATCCTAAAAATTTCACCACTTCTTCATAACGAAATTGAATTACTTTCTGAAAATCAGATTGTGCTCTCATCGCTTCACCTTACCCCTAACGGGGGTAACCTCATACGAAGCCTTATGCAAAAACGAACAACTGCAATAGCATTTGAGAGCATACGCGATAACGATGGCGCTTACCCTTTGGTTAGGGCAATGAGCTCAATTGCCGGAAGCACCTCAATACTTGTTGCTGCTGAATATTTAAGCAACGTTAACCAAGGCAAAGGGGTTATGCTTGGCGGTGTATCGGGAATTACCCCAACCGAGGTTGTAATTTTGGGAGCTGGAACTGCGGGTGAATTTGCCGCCCGTGCGGCATTAGGCTTGGGCGCAAACGTTAAACTTTTCGATGATTCAATAAAACGCCTGATGGAGGTACAAGACATCCTTGGACAAAGGCTTTACACGTCCATTTTTCACAAGCAAGTGCTCGAAAGAGTACTTAAAACTGCCGATGTTGTTATTGGCACCGTGCAACCCGAGGAGAATAAGGGTAAACTAATGATTACCGAAGATCAGGTTAAGCTTATGAAGAACGGATCGGTTATAGTTGACCTAAGCATTGATAGGGGTGGATGCTTTGAAACATCGGAGGTTAGAAACCATAAGGATCCGGCATACGTTAAGCATGGCGTAATTCACTACTGCGTTCCCAACATTACAGCCCGCGTGGCACGTACATCATCAATTGCTATAAGCAATGTGTTCACCCCAATGCTCATTGAAATTGGCGATAGCGGGGGCATTAAGCAGCACCTAAAGGATAATGCTGGTTTGAGGCACGGAGTTTACATTTACAACGGTATCCTCACAAACAGCTATCTGGGAAATCTTTACAACATTCCCTCGCGCGACATTAACCTTTTAATGGCTGCTTTTTAGTTTGTTACTGAGGAACAAAAAGGTAGGTAATACTCCCCTTTTCGGCAGATTGCGTTTTATTTGATGCAGTAAACAAGCTTGCAAGCGCAGCGTTAATGGCTGCTTGGTTCATGCAATCGTCGATAACCGAATTGGGCACATCTATACTTGCTTTACTAACCGTACCGTTGGGCTCCACCTCAATATCAACAACAACTTGTCCTCCGCCCTCGCACTTGTATGCTGGTACCGGAAGTCTGCGAGCTTTCCTATCTTTAAGGAAATAGCTAATAACCGTTGGCCCTTTGTAGTGACCAACCTCTTCGGGTTCCGCCTTTTTCTCCTCTACATTTGGAATATCAACAAAATCGTCGTTTTGCGCATCTTCCCACAGCTCGCGGTTACGCTGCATCTCTTCTCTAATTCGCTGAGCCTCTTGGTAAAGCTCATCAGCATCAATCTCCTTCTCATCGGTTAACCCTGGGTTTAGGTCTTCCTTTGTTGCGTCAACAGCGATGTTCCGTATTGCTTCCCACTCCTGGTCGGGATTAAGCGCATCCTGTGGCAAAAGCGGCTCCGATTGCTCCGGCTCAATAGGTTCAACTATTTCGTATTCGCTCTCAAAATCGAGCATTACCATAGTGTCGTGCAAATGAGGGCGACCCTTTAACTCGAAGACAAAAAACAGAATGGCCAAAATTAAATTAAGCGCAATTGTACCTAAGATACCAACCTTATGCCTATCCCAGAAGCTAAAAAAGGCATGGGCAATGCGCTCAATCCATCCCTCAAAAGTAGGTGCTATATTCTGATTGTTCTTCATTTACAAAGCGCGAATTTAGCGTAAAAATATGAAGATTCGTTGTAAAATAGGCAATTATGCATTGGCGTTGTAGCCAACAACAAATAATTGGCCTATTGCCAAATTCAGTGGTCAAGTTTTATGCATACATCATTTGCAATAAGCTATTGGCGTAAAAACGCTTCGTTTTTAATCGGCGTTATTGGTTTAAATTTAATAATTAGTCTATTTTAGCTCCGTAACATTTAACACAAATGCTTAGGTTTAGGTATATTTTTCTCATCGCATTACTTTATTCAGCTGCTCTCCCCATTTTAAGCAAGAGTACGCATGCAATACCTAGCTATACTGAGAGAGAAAGTCATTCTTCAATAACCCTGAACTTTCATTCGCCTCAAACGGTTAGCACAAGCCTTGAAATTGCGAATAAGCAACTTCTGTTTACCATTATGGTGAGCGCTCTTCTATTTTTGCTGATGCTTGCAATCTCATTTCAACTCATTCGCAAGTACAAGGCGAAAAGCAAAGCACTTTTCGATGCGAACAAAAAGTTAAACCATATTAATACCCACCTCGAGAGCATTGTACAAAACCGTACACGCGATCTCGTTGCAATGCTAAAAAAAGCGAAGGAAAGCGATAAACTTAAGTCGACATTCCTAGCAAATATGAGCCATGAGATTAGAACTCCACTAAACGGAATTCTTGGTTTTGCTCGCTTCCTATCGGACGAAACGCTTAGCCCATCAACCCGTAAGCAGTACCTCGAAGTAATTAACAGAAGAGGTAAAGCGTTACTACAAATTGTTAACGATTTAATTAACATTTCGCTTATCGATGCAGGACAGGTTGAGATTAAAGCCGAACCATTCAACCTTAATCAGCTGCTTTTCGACCTATACACCATTTTCAACTCGGAAAGCAACGAAAAGAAAAAACCTAACGTAGTTTTAAAGCTAAACCTCTCGGTTAACGACTCGCGTAGTAACATAATTTCCGATGCATCGCGAATTGAGCAGATATTAACAAATTTAATTGACAACTCACTGAAATTTACCCATAGCGGATCTGTTGAGTTTGGCTACACCATTGAAAAAAACGATACCATAAAATTCTTTGTAAAAGATACCGGAATTGGCATACCGCCAAATATGCGCGAAAAGGTTTTTTGCCGCTTTAATCGCGATGAAAACTCAACCCCTTATCACACTAGCGGAACAGGCTTGGGCCTCCCTATTACCAAAGGGCTTGTTAGCCTGCTCGATGGAGAGATCTGGTTCGATAGCCAGATTGATTTAGGCACCAATTTCTACTTTACTATACCTTACCAAAAGTCCGAGAGTATTGATGATCCTTACACATCAAAATCTTCAATATCAACACAAAACTTAAATTTCGAGTATAAAAAAATACTTGTTGTTGAGGACGATTTGATTAGCTACCAGTTTGTTGAAGCGCTTCTAAAGGGAACTAATGCGAAAATAATTCATGCAAAAAACGGTGAAGATGCTATAGAAATTTGCCACTTAGTACCAGATATTGACTTGGTTATAATGGACATGCGCCTCCCATTTATTGATGGCTATGAAGCTACAACTCAAATAAAAAAGCAAAACCCCAAGCTAAGGGTTATTGCGCAAACAGCAAATGTGCTAAGCGACGACCGCTCAAAATGCCTTGAAGCCGGATGCGATGACTACATCCCTAAACCACTCGACCCCGACGAGTTTCTTAGGCTTATTGCACACTACATTAAGAAAACCGAAATAAGCCGCATACATTAAGCCTCCCTTTTGCATAAATTATCACATTGTGTTGATTTTTTTCCCAGCTTTGCAAGGTCATACCATCAGCAGCAAAAATTCTGTATAGCTTAAATAATAAGGCGAGTAGAAATTGAAACATCTTTTGGTATACAATTAGCCCTTTAGTTTCTACGTTGTAAAAAACAAAAAATTAGCATAACATGAAAAAACTACTCGTAATTACAATTTTAGCATTAGGCTTATTGGCCTGTAACCAGCAAGAGAAGCGTGAAAACATTGAGCTTAAAAAACAGCTGAGCGAACTTAAAGAGCAATCGGCTGAGAAAGACTCAACCATAAACAGCTTCTTCAGAATGCTCAACGAAATTGAATCGAACATTACACTTATAATGCAAAAAGAGCAAATAATTGCGAAAAATGCAGCCCTTGGCAACGAAATGGAAAAGAGCACGCGCGATCGTATTGAAGATGATATTAACACCATTAATGAGCTGATGACCAAAAACAAAAAGGCCATCAATTACCTAAACAGCAAGCTAAAGGGAGCAAACTTTCAGATAGCCGAATTCGAAGAACGGCTTAAGAAAACGAACAACATGCTTGATATTCGCAATGCCGAGGTTGATGCGCTAAAGGATCAGCTAACCGAACTCGATTTCTCGCTCGAGACCCTAAACGCAACTCTCGACACGCTTACGGTTGAAAACGAAATGCTTGAGCAAGAACTCTCAAAGCATAAAGAAGCCCTCGATATGGCATGGTTTGCACTTGGCACACGCAAGGAACTTGTAAACGAAGGCGTAATTGAAAAAGCGGGAGGATTCCTTGGTTTAGGCAAAAGCTTCAAGCTAAAAGCCGATTTCAACGAAGAGTACTTTACCGAAATTAGCATTAGCGAAACCGATACCATACCCATTTTTGCTAAAGATGCTGAGTTGGTAACAACTCATCCTAGCTCAAGCTACAAGCTTGTTGAAAATGAGAACGGAATTATTGAAGCAATTGAAATAACCGATCCACACCTTTTCTGGGGAACAACTAAGTATCTTGTTGTTCAGCTAAAGCAATAGTATTTAACGGCAAGAGCTAAGCACTGTTAGCATGGTAAAAAAGACAAAAACCAAACAGGGAAAAATTAAGCCAAAAGTACTTTTTGGATACCTAATAATTCTGGGCATAGCTCTTGCTGCACTTGGCATTACCTATAAAGGTTTTATCGATTTAACCCAAACACGCCAAACCATATCGGAGCCAAGCCAAAAGCTTATCAAGCTAAACTCAATAATCACCGATATATACGAGGCCGAAAGCAACATACGAACCTATACCCTTACCCAAAACGAAAGCTACCTTTCTATCTATCTTGGGTTTATGAAAAACATAAACTTAAAGGTTGACTCGCTGCTTACCCTTTCGCAAAACGATCCTGTACAAACCGAAAAAATTAAGTTTATTCAGGAACTGCTTAACCGAAAACGCCGAGTGCTAAGGGAACTTATTGAGCTAAAAAAAACCGACCAAACATCACGGTTTTATTCAAAAGCACTCGAAGAGGTTGAAAGCCTAAACCTCGATTCGGTTCGCGAATCGGCTGTTATTACTAGCGTTACAACTACCACAAAATCGCGTCGCGATTCGGTTATAAACGTTGAGCCCGATTTGTCGACCCAAAGTGCATTTAGCCGGCTGCTCCGGTGGTTCTCAAAAAAGGAAACCGAAGATTCAACCATAACCAAGCTAATTGTTGAAGTAGAAACACAGGTAGATACCCTCCGCAAGTCGGTAATGTCTCCATCCGATAGCCTTTTGAACGAGGTGGTGAAAATACTTACAGCAATTCAGGAGCAACAAGAAATGGCCATGTACAACATTGGCGAAAAAGAGCTGGAACTTCTAAAAAGCGATAAGGAAATTATGGATCAAATCCGAACTGTCCTTTCGCTACTCGAACGCGAAGAGCTAATGAACTCGTACAATATGGCCGAAGAGGTTAAAACAACCGTTAAGGAGTCAACCATCATGCTGCTTGGGTTGGGTGGATTTGCGCTGCTAATGACCATATTGTTCACATGGACCATTTTCAGAGATCTGTCAAAAGCAAACTACTACCGCAATCAGCTAGTAAACGCAAAACAATACGCTGAGAAGCTTTTACGGATAAAAGAGGATTTTTTGGCCAACATGAACCACGAAATTCGAACTCCACTTAGCGCAATTGTTGGCCTATCGAAACAGCTTGAGAGAACACCGCTCGGCAACAAGCAACATACATTGATTGAGTCGCTTAACAGCTCCTCTCAGCATTTGCTTCAAATAGTTAACGATATTCTGGATCTTACTAAAATTGATGGCGATTACCTTAAGATTGAGAAAACACCATTCAACCTCAAAAGTGAGATAGAAATTGCTTTTAAAACGCTAAAAGTTAAGGCTGAAGAAAAAGGATTGTACTATAATCTAAAGGTTAGCGACCTGGTAAACTCAACAGTTATTGGCGACTCACTAAGGCTTAAGCAAATAGTAATTAATCTGCTTAGCAATGCCATAAAATTTACTAGCAAAGGAGGCATAACCTTAAATGTTGAAACCTCAACTGAAGATAACCAAACCCTTAAGCTTAAACTTAAAGTTTCCGACACAGGAATTGGAATCCCTGCCGAAAAACTTGAAAGCATTTTTGAACAGTTTAGCCAGGTCGATTCCAGTACTTCGAGGCTTTATGGTGGAACAGGGCTTGGGCTAACCATTGTAAAGAAGCTAACTGAGCTACAGCAGGGGAGCATTAGCGTTAGTAGCGAAATTGGTAAGGGGTCAACATTTACTGTACAGCTAACCTACCCGCTTGCATCGGAAAGGCAGCTGCAAAAAAGCGAACTTTACCACACGTTAAAACTGCCTAATGAGCTTCGCGTTTTAGCTGTAGATGACGACCCAATTGGCCAGCTACTTATAAATGAAATGCTAAAAGTGCTTGGCGTTTCGGCAACAGTTATTGGCTCAGCAACCCAAGCCATTGAGCTGGCAAAGAGCAATAGCTTTTCTGTGATAATCACCGATATCCAGATGCCTGGCCTTAGCGGGTTTGAACTTTCAAAAACCATTAAGCAAAGTATAAATCCCCCACCACCAACAATTGCCATTAGCGCAAATAGCAATATTGCTAACCAAAACGAATATGCTGAAGCAGGATTCTACAGCTATTTAGTAAAACCTTTTAGTGAAGTTGACCTCTTTAATGCCCTTGCTCCTTTGGCAGGCAAAGAAATGGTGAACAATAAAACATCCAACGAGCAAAATGAGCACAGCGATTACGATATATCCGACATTCGCCGTTTTGCTAACGACGACGATGAATCGACCTACATTATACTTCAGTCCTTTGTGGAAAATTCGGTGCAAAACCTTGCTGCATTAAAACGTTACATTAGCAAAGC
>CAZGQZ010000099.1:0-9385 GCA_964527985.1 uncultured Rikenellaceae bacterium
CAGCTGCACTTCTCGACCTATCCTTTTGCTGTGCCATTGCAGCATCAAACTCGCTTTTGCTCACCGTTAAGCTATGCTCACGGAGGATAAGCTCGGTTAAATCGAAAGGAAATCCATACGTATCGTATAGCGTAAAGGCATCGGTTCCGCTTATTGAGTTAGCCCCTTTTTTCTTTGCCTGATCCATAAGGTTATCCAAAAGCCTTATGCCTGTTTCAAGCGTACGCAAAAACGATGCTTCCTCTTCGTGAATAACTTTTACAATAAGCTCTTGCTGCGACTTGAGCTCAGGGAACCATGCCCCCATTTGCTTAACCAGCATGGGAACAAGCGAGTTGATAAAAGGAGCCGAAAAATTCAGAAAAGTATAGCCGTATCGCACCGCTCTGCGCAAAATTCTGCGTATAACATAGCCTGCCTTTACATTTGAGGGTAGCTGCCCATCGGCAATGGAAAACGATACTGCTCTGAGATGATCGGCAATAACCCGCATGGCAATATCGGTTTTAGCATTTTCACCATAGGCAATTCCGCATTGCCTGCTAATTTCCTGAATAATGGGTTGAAAAACATCTGTATCGTAATTACTTTGCTTTCCCTGCAATGCCATGCACAACCTCTCAAATCCCATACCCGTATCGACATGCTTTGCGGGTAGCGCATGTAACGATCCATCGGCCTTTCTGTTATACTGGATAAAAACTAAATTCCATATTTCTATAACCTGTGGATGATCTGCATTAACCAAATCTCTACCGGGAATTTGCTTAATTTCTTCGTCAGATCTCAAGTCGATATGCAATTCGGAACATGGTCCACAAGGACCCGTATCGCCCATTTCCCAAAAGTTATCCTTTTTTGAACCTTTAAGGATTCTGTCGCTTGGTAAAAATTTCGACCAATGCTCATGGGCTTCGCTATCCATCTCTAGTCCATCCTCTAAACTTCCTTCAAAAATTGTAGCGTATAGCTTTGTGTGGTCAACCTTTAGCTCATCAACCAAAAACTCCCACGCCCACTCAATGGCCTCTTTTTTAAAATAATCGCCAAACGACCAGTTACCAAGCATTTCGAACATGGTATGATGGTAGGTATCATGTCCAACCTCATCTAAGTCGTTATGCTTACCCGATACCCTAAGGCACTTTTGCGAATTTGCAACACGACTGAACTTGGCCTCGGTATTACCCAAAAAGATATCCTTAAACTGGTTCATCCCAGCATTGGTGAACATAAGCGTTGGATCATCCTTAACCACCATTGGCGCCGATGCAACAATTTGATGCTTCTTCTTCTCAAAAAAATCTATAAAAGCCTGCCTTATTTGTCCCGAATTCATAAAACATTAATATTATGTTATTTATAGTATGCCACCTAACAAATAGATTACAATATTTTTCATGTAATGCTTTGCAAAAATAAATATTTACGTTAGATTTGCTGGCATTAGTCAAATTAGAAAGATTATAAACAGCAAAAACTAAAGAGCAGGTATGGCAAAGAGAAAATTTAGATACAATCCACAAACTCTTTCCTTTGAACCCATAGAGGTTCCTGTTCTTAAAAAACTCACAAATTTAGCAATTCAATTCGTTTTAAGCCTAGCTGTAGCGGTAATAGTTTTCTTTTCGTATACCTATTTCTTCGATACACCAAAAGAAAAAATTCTTAAACGACAGAACACAGAAATTCTTGTAAAATTTGATCTTTTAGAGAAGCAACTAGAGGAGTCAAGCAGTTTACTTGCCGATATCCAATCGCGCGACAACAATATTTACCGAGCAATTTTTGACGCCGACACAATCCCAGCTTCACTCAGAACGGGTGGCTTTGGCGGCGTTTCGCATTACTCCGATTTTGAAGGCTATAGTAATTCGGAGTTTTTAATTGACATTGCCACAAAGCTCGATCAGGTCAAATGGAAAACCTACATTCAGTCAAAATCGTTCGACGAAGTTATTGACTTGGCCAAAAACAAAGAGCAAATGATTGTTAGTGTTCCTGCAATACAACCCATATCTGTAAAGGATTTAGGAAGAATTTCAGACTATTTTGGAACGCGCAGCGATCCTTTCACAAAGCAACGAAGGTTTCATCATGGAATCGACTTTGCTGGTCCAATCGGTTCGCCGGTTTATGCAACAGGCAACGGCAAGGTAATATCGGCTGAATTCTCATTTTTTGGTTACGGCAACGTAGTGCTAATCGACCATGGGTTTGGGTATAAAACCCGATATGCTCACCTCGATTCCATTGCTGTAAAACCGGGCGACACTGTTATTCGTGGCCAGCTAGTTGGGTCACTAGGTAATTCGGGGCGCAGCACGGGTCCTCATTTACACTACGAAGTATTACACCGAAATAGGCCTGTTGACCCGCTTAACTACTTCAACGACATGACCCCTGAGGAATATGAGCTTATGGTAAGCAATGTTACCCCAATGGATTAAGCCAAAAGTGTTTGTGTAACCCCTTTGTAATTCTACCGTAATAACTTTTATGAAGTTTCCAATGCTTCATAACATAATCTTTTTTATATATTTGCGCAAGTATTACACAGTAAAAAAGTATCGCTATGCCAAAGCACAAGTATAAGTTTAACCCCGAATCGCTGAGTTTTGTTAAAGAGCAAACCTCACTATCGAAAAAATTCTGGAAGGGGTTTAACTACTTTCTTTTTAGCATCGTCATTTCAATAGCATACTATATTGCTTATTCTTTCTTTTTTGATACACCTCAGGAAAGAGGCTTGCGGCGAGAAAATCAGGAGTTACTCGTGCAGCTCGAGCTATTCAATAAAAAGTTCGACCACATAACCACTGTGCTTGAAGATATTCAGCAACGCGATGATAATATTTACCGAACCATTTTTGAAGCAGAACCTATTCCTAGTACATACAGGCAGGCTGGCTTTGGAGGCGTTGAACGATATGCCGAACTTGAAGGCTTATCAAACTCGGAGATTGTAATTGAAACTGCCAAAAGGCTCGATAAAATTTCAAAGCAAATCTATATCCAATCAAAATCGTTCGATGAAGTTATTGGTTTGGCAAAGCGCAAGGAAGAAATGATTGCCTGCGTTCCGGCCATTCAACCCATCTCAAATAAAGATTTGAAAAGGGTTGCCTCGCCGTTTGGAGTCCGCATGCACCCATTTTACAAAGTGCTAAAAATGCATACGGGGATGGATTTTACAGCCCCTACAGGAACTGAAATTTACGCAACTGGCGACGGAGAGGTATCGGCAGTAATTCACTCTGCTAGAGGATATGGCAACACGGTAATAATCGACCATGGATTTGGGTATAAAACCCTATATGCACACCAAAGCCAAACACTAGTCAAAAGAGGACAAAAGGTTAAGCGGGGTGAGGTTATTGGTCTTGTAGGTAACACGGGCATGAGCATGGCTCCTCACCTACACTATGAAGTGCGCAAAAACGATGAGCCAATCAACCCAATTAATTTTTACTTTAACGATTTAACTCCCGAGGAGTACGACAAAATAATTGAGCTAGCAGCTCAAAGCGGGCAATCGCTCGACTAGCATTTTACCCAATAATTAACCATACCTAACCTTGCCTTTGGCAACTCTTGAACTATGAGCCAAATTGTTAAACCAGCGACAATAGCCATACTAATTCTTGCTAACCTCTTTACAAGCGCTTTTGCACAAACCAGCCAACCCGATAGTTTAACCATTGACAGCCTTGAAAACAGCTCGATATCGATTATTGGCGTAGGCGATATTATGCTTGGTACCGACTTTCCACACAAAGGGTATCTTCCCCCTGGGAATAATTGCACACCTTTACTTGAGCCTGTGAAGCATATCCTTACCGATGCCGACATAACATTCGGCAACCTTGAAGGTTGCTTTCTCGATGAGGGGAAGGTAGTTAAACAATGCCGCGATACAACTAAATGCTACGCATTTAAAATGCCCGAGAAGTATATTAGCTGCCTAGTTGAATCGGGCTTTGATGTGGTTAGCCTTGCCAACAACCACGTTGGCGATTTTGGTGATGCTGGTCGTACGAAAACCATTAGCCTTCTCGACTCGGTTGGCATACACTATGGCGGTCTTCTAACTCATCCAACATCAGTATTTGAGCATAACGGAGTAAAATATGGCTTTTGCGCCTTTGCTCCCAATAAGGGAACTTGCAACATTAATAACATTCCATACGCAAAAAGCATTGTAAGCGGCTTAAAAGATAAAGTTGATATTGTAATCGTATCTTTTCATGGAGGAGCCGAAGGTTCAAAATACCGAAACGTAAATCGCGAAACCGAATACTTTTATGGCGAGGATAGAGGCAATGTTTACGAATTTGCCCGCCATGTAATTGATGCTGGTGCCGACATAGTATTTGGGCATGGGCCACACGTTACCCGAGCCATTGACCTATACAAAGGAAGATTTATTGCTTATAGCCTTGGAAATTTCTGTACATACGGACGATTTAACCTACGAGGGGCGAATGGTTTTGCACCTATCGTTAAGGTATATATCGATAAAAATGGTAAATTTGTTGAGGGTAAAATCTTTCCAATAATTCAACAAGGAAGAGGTGGCACCAAACTCGATCCACAAAACCAAGCAATACATGAAATAATTAGGTTAACAAAAATGGATTTTCCCGAATCTCAGCTCACCATTACGCCCGAAGGTTCGATAACAATTAAAGAATAGCACAATGCCCTACAAAGAAATTAAGGTTGAAAAACTTTACTACACAATTGGCGAAGTAGCCGATATGTTTGGGGTAAACACCTCGCTAATACGCTTTTGGGAAAAGAACTTCAGCATTATTAAACCCAAAAAAAACAAGAAGGGTAACCGTTTATTCACAAAAAACGACATTCAGAACTTTAAGCTAATATACCACCTGGTTAAGGAGCAACGTCTTACGCTCGAAGGAGCAAGAAAAAAACTCGCTGAAAGCAAGAAAGAAACCATAAATAATTTTGAGGCAATCGAATCGCTTACGCGTATTAAGGAAATGCTTCTTGAAGTAAAGGAAATGCTCTAAATATTTTTTTCTATGACAGTTAACGAAGTTGCTGCAATAGTTGAAGAGTTTGCCCCGCTAGGTTATCAAGAGAGCTACGATAATGCGGGGCTTATTGTTGGTTCACCTCACAGCCAAGTGAACGGCATACTGCTGGCTGTAGACGTTACCCCTGAGGTAATTGACGATGCTTTGGCTAACGATGCAAACCTAATTGTTGCCCATCACCCAATAATATTTGCTGGTCTAAAACGCCTAACCGGAGCAAACTACATTGAGCAAACCGTAATAAAAGCCATTAAACATGGCATTGCCATATACTGCGCACACACAAACCTCGATAGCGTTTGGAACGGTGTAAGCATGGCAATGGCAAAAAGGCTAGGATTACAAAACATTCAAATTCTATCACCCGCAACTAATCAGCTTGTAAAACTTACCGTTTTTGTTCCAAAGGAGCATGCCGACGTAGTTCGCACGGCCATGTTCAGTGCTGGCGCAGGCAATATTGGCGAATACGATCAGTGCTCATTTAACACAAACGGAACGGGTACATTTAGAGCGGGGCAAAATGCAAATCCTTTTGTTGGAAATACCGGAGAAATGCATCACGAACAGGAGGTGAAAATTGAGGTAATTGTTCCTAAGCCTGTTTTATCGAATGTTACTAAAGCAATGCATGGCGCTCATCCGTACGAGGAGGTAGCTTACGATATTTACCCACTGCTTAATGCAAACCCACGTGCAGGGCTTGGCGTAACTGGCAATTTAGCCAAACCACATAACGAGAATGAATTTCTGCAAAAGGTAAAAAAGCTATTCAATGCCAGCTGTATTAGGCACACAAAGCTACTAGGCAAACCGATACAAAAAGTGGCTTTATGCGGAGGCAGCGGAGCGGAGCTAATAAAAAATGCTTTGACGGCTAAAGCCGACATCTTTATCACAGCCGATGTAAAATATCACAACTTTTTCGATGCTGAGGATAAGCTAATAATTGCCGATATTGGCCATTTTGAAAGCGAACTGCTCACCATTGATATTTTTTATGAGCTACTTACAAAAAAATTACCTAATTTTGCAGTCCTAAAAACAAATGTGAGAACCAATCCAATAAACTATTTATAAAAGGTATGGTAGCAGAAAAAAACAAAAAGGCCGAGGTAAGCGAAATGCCCGTTGAAGAGAAGCTTAAAATCCTTTACGAACTTCAGCAAATTGACTCGAAAATCGATGAGATTAAAACGCTAAGGGGTGAACTCCCTCTCGAAGTTCAAGATTTAGAGGACGAGCTAGCTGGTCTTGAAACCCGTATTTCAAACCTTAAAACCGAAGTTGATGATCTTAACGAGCAAATCAGCAACAAAAAGGTTGAGATTAAGAACGCACAGGGGCTAATTGCCAAATATGAAGAACAGCAAAAAAACGTTCGTAACAATCGCGAGTACGACTCACTATCGAAAGAGCTCGAATACCAAACCCTTGAGATTGAACTTTGCGAAAAAAGGATAAAAGAGTTTACTCAGCAAGTAAAAGATAAGAAAGAGGTTATTGAGGAAGCGGAAACAAAACACGGTGAGCGTAACGGTGACCTTCAAACAAAAAAGGCTGAACTCGATAGTATTATTCAGGATACCAAAAAAGAAGAGGATGAGCTTGTGCGCAAATCGGAAGCCTATCAGGATTTAATTGAACCTCGCTTGCTTAGCGCATATAAGCGAATTAGAGGCAACGCTCGTAACGGGCTTGCCGTTGTAACGGTTAATCGCGATGCGTGTGGTGGCTGTTTCAATAAAATCCCACCTCAACGCCAACTCGATATTAAAATGCGTAAAAAGGTTATTGTATGCGAGTACTGCGGACGCATTTTGGTGGACAATGCTTTTTCCGACGAAGAGGAAAACTAGAGCAAATAAATAGAAAAATAGAAAAGGGGCTTAAAGCCCCTTTTTCTGTATGTAATAAAGCTGCTTTGACTACCAGCTACCACGGGCTCCCCCTCCGCCGAAGCTTCCGCCTCCGCCTCCTGAAAAGCCGCCAAAACTTCCGCCTCCTGAGCTAAAACCACCAAAACCGCCACTGCGTCCGCCTCCCGACATCATACCCAAAGCAATCCAAAAAGGAATATTCTTTCCAATTGAACGCCCCTTGGTTTTATTAACATTAAACAGGACAACAAAAAGAAGAGTTAGAAAAATGATAAACGGAAGAACCATAAAAAATCCTCCTTCACCCATATATCCTTCGGCCGTAAATTTACCTGAGGCCAGGCTAATCATTACCGTTGTGGCCCTCTCAAACCCTGCATAGTAATCCTCTTGCTGAAACGCTGGAACCATCTCCCTCTCCATAATCCGCTTGGCAATTGCATCGGGAATAACATCCTCAAGTCCGTAGCCTGTGGCAATAAACCCCTCACCTCGCTCATTGCCTATTCGGGGCTTCACCAAAATTACAGCTCCGTTGTTTTTACTCTGCTGACCAACACCCCATTTCTCACCAATACGTATTGCGTAATCGGCAACATCGTATCCTTGCAAATCGGGCACAGTAATAATATAAATTTGGGTTGATGTGGTATCGTGGTATGCCCTAAGCTTTGCCTCAAGCATTGACTGCTCACGCTCTGTTAGTATTTGTGCAAAATCGTTAACAAGCCTAGGCGGCTGCATTGGCGATGGCAATTCCTGTGCAAGAGCTATGGTACTTAAGCCAAAAAATATTAGTAGTATAGTTGTTTTAATCTTGTTCATATCTCTGCTCGTTTACTGGTTTCCGTATGAAATATCATCAGGTAGCTCATTTACATCATCGGTTTGGTATGGGAAAAACTGCTTAAGCTTCTCTCCAGCCATTTCAATTCCGACTACTAGACCTTTTGTAAAATCGCCCTTTTTAAAATGCTGCTGCATTTCCTCTTTTATGCTTTCCCAAAAATTATCGGGAACTTTAGCATTTATGCCAGCATCGCCTAAAATGGCAAATTGCTTGTCGCCAGTGGCAAGGTAAAAAAGCACTCCATTCCGCTGGGCTGTTTTGTGCATTTTAAGCATGGCAAATACATCAGCTGCTCTATCGAGCACATTGATCTTACACTTATTCTCAACATGTACTCTAATTTCACCTGAGGTATTCAACTCTGCCTGCTTAATGGCATTTACAATAAACTTTTTTTGTGCAGTGGTAAACTGTTCTTGCGCCATAATTCACATTATTTTAAACAGATTGTTGGGAAAAACTCTCCCAAAACATCTACATTAATCTAGTTGCTAAAATCGACGGTTGGTGCTTGTCGTGCAGCCTGATCGGCTTCAAAGTAAACCTTCTTCTCAAATCCGAACCAACCCGAGTAGATTACGCGAGGAAATGACCGGATATACGAATTGTACGATTGCACCATCTCGTTAAATTTTCGTCGTTCAACAGATATTCTATTCTCGGTACCTTCTAGCTGTGCTTGCAACTCCAAGAAATTCTGATTGGCCTTTAGCTCTGGATAACGCTCAATTGAAACGAGCAAACGCGACAAAGCGCTACTCAGTTCGCCTTGTACTTGTTGGAACTGCTGGATGTTACTCTCGTTTAGATTGGTTGGGTCAATGGTAACCTGAGTTGCTTTTGCCCTGGCCTCAATAACCTGAGTTAAGGTTTGCTGCTCAAAATCGGCATAACCCTTTACCGTATTTACTAGGTTTGGAATTAAATCCATACGACGCTGATAGGCGTTCTCAACATTTGCCCACTGAGCGGTAACTCCTTCGTCGAGCGACACCATCTTGTTATATCCACAGCTGCTAAAAAAAGGAACGGAAATAATAAGTGCTAAAAGGTAAACTATTGATTTTCTTTTCATGGCGATTTTTTTAAATGTTAGGTAAAGTTATTTAAATTTCGTCGGTTAGCACTCAAAAAGTATGCTATAGTTATAAAGCATAGTTACAGAATAAGGCCTAAAAAAATTGTAACTTTACAACCCTGAAAACAAATAAACTTAACGATATGTCTAACGATTCTTTTAAAAATGCCATTCTACAGGGCATCCCTAATGATTTACCAGAACCTAAACAATGGGATTCGAGCATTAACCATGCTCCAAAACGTAAAGAAATACTCACTCCCAGTGAAAAAAAATTAGCGTTAAAAAATGCCTTACGCTATTTTCCCGAAAAACACCATGTCGTTTTGGCAGAAGAATTTGCCAAAGAGCTAAAAGAGTATGGCCGAATTTACATGTACCGTTTCCGTCCCGACTACAAGATTACCGCTCGGAGCATTCACGATTTTCCTCACAAATCGGTACAAGCAGCATCAATAATGCTAATGCTCAGTAATAACCTCGACTATGCAGTGGCGCAACACCCTCACGAGCT
>CAZGQZ010000100.1:0-1110 GCA_964527985.1 uncultured Rikenellaceae bacterium
TGGCGAATCGTCGAAAATAAATGTTATCCAAAGGTCGTTGGTGGAGTCAAAAGCCATTCCAATGCCATAACCAGTGTATTCTGCCTCGTTGTAGTACGCTTCTAGTTCTTGCTTTGTAGTAATGTAGCTCCACTTGTCCAGTTCTTTATAAATTAGTTTATCCAGTAGTTCAACCGGCGATGGGTAATTCTCTGGTTTTACATCGGGCATTTTATCGTACCACAGATACCATTGGTCCATTACCTGCATTAGCTGCTGGTTTGCAAATTCGTTTTCATTTTCATCTTTTTTACAACCAGCTAAACACGCTAGTGTAGCAATTGCTATGAGAAATATTGCTTTTTTCATGGGGTACTAGTTTTTGTTTTCGATTGGTTAAGCTGTTGATACAAAATGCTTGCAACAATTATTAAAAGACCAATGATGGTTGTCCAGTAAATATTTTCGCCAACAAAGAAATGTATGAAAACTAACGATAGAAACGGAACAAGGTAAATAATGTTGCCCAATTTTGCCTTGCTTTCGGCTAGACTTAACGCCTTTAACCACAGGTAAAATGTTATGCCCATCTCGAAACATCCAACATAAAATGCTCCGCTTAGGCCTTTAAGATTAATGTTCCAAAAGTTGGTTGTAAACTGCCCAAGCGCAAACGAGAAAATGGTTGCGAAGGCAAAGTTTATAAAAAGCCTAACTGTAGGGTCGGTGCCTTTGTCCTTAAGGTTAAGTATCCAGTACAATGCCCAAATAACCGAACTCGATAGTGCCAGGCCAACTCCAAGTGGACTTTTTAGCTCTATGCTGGCAACATTCCCTTCCGATGAGATTAGAATGACGCCAATAAAACTGGCTAAAAGGGCAAGAATTCCCTTGGCGGTAATTTTCTCGCCTAGCATTGGAACGGATAGTAGCACAAGCACTAAGGGCCAAATAAAATTTAAGGGTTGAGCAACCTGGGCGGGGAGTAGCTCATATGCCCTGAACAGAATAAGGTAGTAGGCAAACGGATTTATAAGGCCTAAGTAAACCGATGGCAGTATTTTTTTCCAGTGTATTCGTTTTAGCTCGTTCCACTTACCGGTAAGCAGAATGGTTGCAAATAAAACAATG
>CAZGQZ010000100.1:1210-9332 GCA_964527985.1 uncultured Rikenellaceae bacterium
GTTAGGGCAGAGGTAAAGCTCATGTCGCCACCACAAAGGCGAACAATGCGGTAGGGGAGTTCTAGCTTTTTAAGTATGCCCTCAACATGACTTACCATTTCCTCAAGGCTTTCGTAAGATCTATCAGGGTGCTGAACTTGAACTATTTCAACCTTGTCGAATTGGTGTAGCCTGTTCAGGCCACGAACATCTTTACCATACGACCCAGCCTCGCGACGGAAACAGGGAGTATAAGCGGTGAGCTTAATAGGGAAGTCCGATGCATTTAGAATTACATCCCTGAAAATATTGGTAACTGGGACCTCGGCAGTTGGTATAAGGTAAAAATTATCAATTTGAGCATGATACATTTGGCCATCCTTGTCGGGTAGCTGCCCTGTTCCGTATGCCGAATCTTCGTTAACCAAAAGTGGTGGCATAAACTCTTGGTAGCCTGCACTTATGTTTTCATCTAAAAAAAAGTTGATAAGAGCACGTTGTAGCTTTGCTCCTTTGCCTTTGTATACAGGAAAACCACTGCCCGTAATTTTTACGCCAAGTTCGAAGTCAATAATGTCAAACTCTTTGGCCAACTCCCAGTGCGGTTTAGCATTTTTTGCTAGCTCGGGAATTGTTCCGCCTGAGCGAACCTCTTGGTTGTCCTCGGCAGTTTTTCCGTTAGGAACTGAACTGTGTGGGAGATTAGGTATTTTTATAAGCGTAGAGTTTAGCTCAGCTTCAACCTCAGCCATGTTTTGGCTCAACGTTTTCGAATCCTCCTTAAGGCTTGCAACCTTCTCTTTTGCTGCACTAGCTTCGTCGGTTTTTCCTTGCTTAAAGAGCAAGCCAATTTCTTTCGATAGGGCATTTTGCTCAGCAAGCAATGCATCGAGCCTGCCTTGCATTGTTTTTCTTTGGTTGTCGAGTTCGATAACCCTTTCGATTAGCACATTAGCATCGAAGTTTTTTACCTCAAGGCGAGAAATAACTTCAATCTTGTTTTCGTGAATTTGTTTAAGCGTGAGCATGGTTGTGGTTGTTAGTAAAGAAAAATCCCCTGAACTTACACAATTCAGGTAAGCTGCAGGAGATTTTAAAAAAAACTTTTGTCCCTATGAGAAAAAACTAACTTTCTGCAGGAATAACTGAAACGTACGATTTGTTCTCAGCTTTTTTGCGGAACGATACAGTTCCATCTATAAGTGCAAACAATGTGTGATCTTTACCCATTCCTACGTTCTGTCCTGGGTTATGCTTGGTTCCCCTTTGGCGAACGATAATGTTACCAGCCTTACAGGCTTGACCGCCAAAAAGTTTAACGCCTAAGCGTTTGCTTTCCGATTCGCGTCCGTTGTTGGAACTACCTGCCCCTTTCTTATGTGCCATTTTTAAAAACTTTTATGCGTTTATGCTACAATTTCGCCAATTTGAATTTGGGTGAATTGCTGCCTGTGGCCTCTTTTCACCTTATAGCCTTTACGTCTCTTTTTCTTGAAAATAATTACCTTGTCACCCTTAACGTGATCGAGAACTTTAGCGCTAACTTTAGCGTTCTCAACGGTTGGGGCTCCTAAGGTTACTTTTCCATCATTGTCAACAAGTAAAACCTTGTCGAAACTCATTTCGGTGCCTTCCTCAGCCTCAAGGCGATGAACAAAGATCTTCTGATCTTTCTGCACCTTAAATTGCTGTCCTGCAATATCTACAATAGCGTACATTATATTAAAGTATTATAGTGTTCAACACTTTTTGGGCTTGCAAAAGTAGGAAAGATAATTTGAATAACAAAAATTTATAGAATTATTTTTCTGCTTTTGATGGTTAAGGTAAACGCTTTGCTCTTAACCGAAGATTTTCTAATGATTGGCTAGATCCCAAATTCCTAATAGAAGCATTTGCGATGCGTCTTCCATTATTTCAGGGGTAATTGTTAGTTCGGGCTTATCGTTAGGATGATGATAGTTAACAGGCTTAAGCCTGTTTGTAGTGCCCAGACTAACGGCTTTGTAGCCTGCTTTGAGGAATACCGCTGCGTCGCTTCTGGGACGTGTTCGTGGTATCCGTGAGGGCGAAGATGAAAAATTGCGATGTATAAAATCGCTATTCGCTTTTTTAAAGGATTCATAAATATTGGGGTAACTTTCAGCGCCCCATACAGCCAAGCCGGTTCCATTGCCAACCATGTCGAGGTTGATGAAGCAAACTATTTTCTCTTTCGGAAAGGTCGGGTTTTGAACGAAGTGGCTGCTGCCAACCAAACCGCACTCTTCTGCACCAATAAATATGAAGGCTACCGATCGCTTTGGTTTAGCTTCGAGTTGCGCAAGGGCTCTTGCAACTTCTAGGATATTGGCAACACCTGTTGCATTATCGAGTGCTCCAGGAAGCAGAATGCCAGGATTACCTTGCCCATCGAGATGAGCCCCAATAAGAATAACTTCGTCTTTTAGCATGGGGTCACTCCCTTCAATATATCCAATTACATTGGATGTTGTATTGTTCGGGAAATGCTTAGTTGTGGCAACTATTCGTGCTTGTTTGTTTAGGCTAAACGATTTTGGTTTTAGGGTTTCTTTTATTGATTTGGTAATCGTTTCAAGGTTAACCCCAGTGTTGTAGAAGAAATCGTTAACAGTGTTTAGTCCAATATGCGCATAAACCATTTTGGGCTGAAACGGTATGATTGGGTTAGCAATTGTGCCAATGTAAAGCACTCCAGCGGCTCCTTTTTCTTTTGCTGTTTTAAACTTTTTTTGATGTAGGCTGTAAGGCACCCATTTTTCAACCTCGGGATGATCTCTGTTAATGGGCGTTTCCGAGGCAAACATAACAATCTTTCCGCTCACATCTATTCCATTGTAATCGTCGTAGCCTAGTTCGGGAGCGCTAATACCATAGCCAACGAATACCACTTCGCCAAGTATGTTTCCCGAGTCGGAATTGCTTCCGGGGAAATACTCATCGGGTATGGTATAAGGTTTTACAAGAGTATCACCATCTTCTATCGTAACAAGTTCAACCACTCCCGGAGTAAAAACATGAGTGTATGGTTGCGAGAATTTCTGAAAGTATGTACCATTATCGCCAGCGGGCTTTAAACCCCATTGCTGAAGATTGTTTGCTACCCAGCTTGCAATGCTATCGTAACCTGGCGAACCAGCCCCACGGCCTTCATATTTGGGGTGGCACATCTCTTCTACATGCTTCATTAGCTCATGGCTCGAAATGGTGTGAGCAGCATTAATAACTTCGATTGTATAGTTTTGCCCTATTGCAGCTATGGCTGCTGTTATGCAAGAAATGAAAAGGATAAACTTTCTCATGTGTGGTTTTTCTTTTTGATGGTTACGCGTTGATCTGGTTTAAAAGGTATGCGTTTAATCTTTTATGTAAGATGGTGTTTTTAAAAATATGATACTTTTGTTCTATTAACAATTGCTTGTTTGCTTAGACTTTTTGATATGAATGCACTAGAAAAACACTTTTATCCTTTTAGGGAAAATACCATTGGAAACGATGCTGTTTTTAATACGCCATATGGCAAGCAGAAAATGATATATGCCGATTGGGTGGCAAGCGGGCGTTTATACAAACCAATTGAAGATCGTATTACAAATGTTTTTGGTCCGTATGTGGCGAATACGCATACCGAAACCAGCGAAACGGGTACCCTAATGACCAAGGCATACCATTATGCTCATCAGCTAGTAAAGCAGCATGTTAATGCTGGCCCAAACGATGTGATTATTACTGCGGGATCGGGCATGACCACGGTAATAAATAAAATGCTCCGAATAATGGGGCTAAAGAACTGTGGTATGGTGCAAAAGTCCGATTGTATTCAAAAGTCCGACAAGCCCGTAGTTTTTATAACCCATATGGAGCACCATTCAAACCATACTAGCTGGTTTGAGGCTAATGTTGATGTTGTTGTGCTAAAGCCAAACGATGAACTTTTAGTTGATTTAAACGAGCTGCGCACTCAGCTTGAAAAGTATAAGGATCGAAGTTTTAAGATTGGTTCGTTTACAGCATGCTCGAATGTTACAGGTATTGAAACTCCTTATCACGATATGGCAAGAATTATGCATGAGTATGGCGGAATTGCTTTTGTCGATTTTGCGGCCTCTGCACCATACGTCGATATTGATATGCATCCGGCTGACGACGAAATGAAGAAGTTGGATGCCATTTTTTTTAGTCCGCATAAATTTCTCGGAGGACCAGGGAGTTCGGGTGTACTTATTTTCGACCGTAGCTTATACAACAGCGAAATACCCGACAACCCAGGAGGCGGAACCGTTGATTGGACAAATCCATGGGGAGAATACAAGTATATTGACGATATTGAAGTTCGTGAGGATGGTGGAACTCCTGGCTTTTTGCAAGCAATTAAAACAGCGTTGGCCATTGAGGTGAAAAATCGGATGCGAACCGATTTAATTCGTAAGCGTGAACACGAACTTGTGAAAAAAGCTTTTGCTGAGCTTCGGAAAGTTGAAGGGGTAAAGATTTTGGCCGATAACGTTGAGGATCGTCTTGGTGTTTTATCGTTTTACATTGAGGGAGTTCACTTTAATCTGGTTGTGAAGCTGCTGAACGATAGATTTGGCATTCAGGTACGCGGAGGTTGTGCCTGTGCAGGCACTTACGGCCATTTCTTGCTTAACGTTAGCTACGAGAAATCAAAAGAGATAACAGATCTTATAAACCATGGCGATCTCTCGCAGAAACCAGGTTGGATTAGGGCTTCGTTGCATCCTACGATGACTGATGAGGAGTTGGACATACTTTTAGAGGGAATTAGTGCAATTGCCAAAAACCATAAAGAGTGGGCTAAGGATTATGTATACAACAAGCACACAAATGAGTTTAGACATAAAAATGAGCCTGAGGATAAAACGGTTAGGGTAATTCCTTGGTTTAATATCGACTAAGTTTTTTTGTTGTTACCCTTTGCCTTGCTCCAAGTTCTAAGCTGGCACATGCAGCCCCCTGTCATTGTTTCGTTTTTGTCAATAGCTATCGGAAGGCCATCACGCTCCCAGTCGTGAATGCCACCTGCAAGATTCGCTACATTTGTGTATCCTTTTGATTGGAGAAATTCAACCACTTCTTTGCTATGTATGCCAACGGCATCGGCAACAATAGCTGGTATGTCGGTTGGTAGATGGTGATAGTAGCTCTCAATTTCATCGTTGTGGCAGTATAGCAGCTCGGGAACATCAAAACGTTTTGCATTAATAAGCAATTCGAGACGCAAATCGAGAAGAATTGCTCCGTTTAAACAAAGTTCATGCGCTTCGCGGGGTGAGAGGTGAAGCATGTTTTTGAGGGCAAAACCGTAACCGCTAAAAAAATCAGAGTTCATAATGCATTTATTTTGCACAATTTACGCAGAAGAGGCTTTGAGGCATTAATGCCAATCGGCCAAGGGGAATGTTGCCGCCGCATTTACGGCAAACTCCAAACTCATCAGAGTCAATTTTGCTCAAGGCGAACTTGAGCTTATTCAGTTTTTCCTCTGCTTGTCTGAGTCCTGCTTCAGCAACTGATTTATTGTTAATGGCGTCCATTCTCGAAACTCTACCAATTGCATCATCGGGAGCAATGGGCTGGGTCATCTCCTTAAAATCTTCAATATTCTTTAGCGTTTTGCTTATTTCATTCGCTATTAACGCCTCAAATTCTTGTTTTTTGGATTTATCCATTTAATCGCTCTTTTAATTCACCCCCTTGAAAAGAGGTTTTTTTGATGAGAGATGTTAGAAGCTGACAACCTCTGCGTTACTGCTTGACCGACTAGCGTGGTAGGGCTGGCCGTGAAGACAGGCAGGGATAACCGACCTAGCATCCGCAGCTACAACCTCCGCATCCCGAAGCGCTTCCGCATCCATCTTCATCGTGTAAAATATCATCGCGAAGCACAATCGATAGACCTTCCCTGTTCCATTGCAAAATGCCCCCATCGAGGTTTGTGATGTTAGTGTACCCTTGGTAGTTAAGCATGCTCACAATTTTTACACTGCGTTCGCCATTGTTGCAGGCAATTATTAGCGGACGATCTTTTGGAAGTTCCTCAAAACGATCGGCAATAACCGACATGGGCAAATTTATACATTCAACATCGCTATCGAAATGCATGATATCTAGTTCTACGGGTTCTCTTACATCTACAAGTAGCGCATTTTCATTGGCCAAAGCGCTAGCTGCAGCCATGGGTTCGATATGCGTTACCCCTTGTAGGGTAAATGTTTGCTGATTTGGGCTTTCAGATGTTTTCATGTAACTAATGTTTTTTGCAAAGATACTAATTAGTATTTGTCTGTTTAACAATTAGAGCAGTAGTGTGGTGATACAATGAGTAAATATCAGGTAAAATAAGGGGAACAGAAATAGCTGATTTTAATCATCGCCTATTCGCGAAGCGTAGCAGAAATTCTAAGCGGGTTCAGAATCAGACTTAGTGCATCAATTATGCTTGTGCAAACAATATCAGCATTTGTTATTGCTTGTAGAGAAGCCCCTTCAGCCTGAATTATAGCAATGCCTAGCGAAGCGGTTTTTAGCATTTGACCATCGTTAGCTCCGTTGCCAATGGCAATAGCTATTTTAGGGTTTAGGCTGTTAATAAATTCTGCCTTCTGTTTGGCTTGTTCTTTCCCGCCAATTATTTTTAAATGAATGTTTGTATTGGCAAAATAGCGACTAACCGTACCAAAGGTATCCGCAGTAATAACATGTATGGTTAACCTTTGAGCGAGTTTTGCCAGAAGAGCTGAAACCCCCTCAATAGGAGTACCATCAATTGCAAGCGTACCGTTATAGTCGAGCACCAAATGATCTGCAGTAATCGATTTTTTGTTAGGTATTTCAATTTTTAGCATGTTAGTATTAAGTTTTAAATTTGAATGAAAAGAGGATATGATGCTGAAAATCTAAGTCTTTAATCTTGGGGCTCCATCCCTAGTGGCATTAAAGTCGAAGTTCCCAATATTCAGCACAATGGGTTTTGTCTTAGGTTCATTGTTATCATGTGCTGTGGTGTTGACAGGAGTGGTTTCAACTTATTGTGTGTTCTCCGATATTGTGTCAAATCCGTTGTTTTTCCATCCGGTTATCCCATCAACCATTTTTACAATTTTGCCTTTGTAGCTAATTTCTTTAAGGGTTAATACCATTTGGTTTACCCTGTTGGTCTTGGTGCAGTATATAAACAGCGTTTTGCGTCGTTTTAGCTTAGCTAGCTCTTCTGCTGCTTGGTTGCTAAATGCATCAATATTTACTGCTTTGGCAATATGCCCAGCGTTAAACATGCTGCTGCTACGGGCATCAACTATCGCCGAACGGCGCTTGCTGCGTTTCTCGAGCATCGACTTAAACTCGCTCGACTTTACCTCGGTAATGGTTTGCCCCAGAGCCAGCGATGAGAGTAGAAGGAAAATGGATATGTTTAAAATTACTTTCATTTTTTTTCTTATTATGAACAATGCTACTTTTCTATTTTATTTTATCCTAGAACTTTATCAAAAAAAGATTTTAAATACCATTATAATGGCTGCTAGAAATGAGGTGGAAGCAAAAATGATTTTAAGTTTTTTTGCGTTAAACTTCACCGTCAACTGGGTGCCAATAAATGCACCAATGGCTCCACTTATGGCAAGCGGAATGGCTAGTGAAGTATCGAAATGACCAGTGGAAAGGTGTCCTAAAAAGCCAGCCAGAGCCGTGAACATGACCAGAGCTGTAGATGTGCCCACGGCAATGTGCATTGGCACGCCAATGGCCAAAACCATAAGCGGCACTAGAAATGAACCGCCCGAAATGCCAACCATTCCCGAAATAAATCCTGTTACCAAAACAAATGGGATGGTAAGCAGCAGGTTTACGTTGTACGTGTTGTTGCCCGATTTTAGTGCTATGCAAAATCTACTATTCAGGTTCTTTTTCTCTTTAGCGGGTTTAAGCATTAAAAACGATGCAATGGTAATAAATATGGCAAAGACAATTTTTAGCACCCTCCCATCGAAATTTCCCGAAAAGAAGCCTCCCGTAAAAGCCGATAAAATGGTCATTGTTCCTATCAAAATAATTAATTTCCAGTCGGTTACCCTTTGCTTTGCAAAAAAAAGAGTTGCTGTAA
>CAZGQZ010000101.1:0-3271 GCA_964527985.1 uncultured Rikenellaceae bacterium
CGGGGCTTTGAATGGTAAGCTGAATGAAGAACAGCGAACTTCTGCTGTCGATGGGAGCAAAATCGTACGAAATTTTCCTACCAGTTCTACGGGCCATCTCAATAATACCGAGGCCAGCACCACCCCTGTCGGAGAGTTTGCCCTTGGCAAGTACTTGTTTTTGCAAAAGCCTTAGCTCGTCGGCATTTAGGCTGTTAACCTTTTCCAACTTCTCTTTAATCGATGGTATTACATCATTAGTTACCGAGTTTGCTGAAGCTATGAAGAAGCAGTCCTTAACACTTCTCACGTAGAATGCTCCCTGATAATCGCTAAGTGTGTTAACTTCGGCGGAGTACTTGCCGTGTCGTGCAACGTTTTGGTAGCATTCGGCCATTAAAAAGCTAATCTTATTTTTTAGTTTGGTAAAATTTCCTGCCGAATCGATGTTAAACTGCGTTAACTCAATAATTTTATGGGTTATCGAATCGGATACCAAACCCGTGTAGGCAAATATTAGGTCGTCGTTATGCAGGCTTTTCAGTAAACTTGCTGTTGAGGCGGCATTCATATTTCACTGAATATGTTGATTCTATTTGCAAGTTAATTGAAATAATTGACTTCTGTTTAATATTCACAAATTATTTTCAATCAATACCCTTAAGCGTTGCTTACTACAAATGATTTATTTATTGAGCCGATTTCGATTATAACTAATTTGTGATGTTGATTTCACTTTCACTTTTTATCTTAAATTCCAATAAAACCCGTAAACGCATAAACAAAACGACAAATAAAGCAATAAAATGGCTATATAAAAATGTGAAATAAGATTGTTAGTATTATAAAGAAGTTTTATAACCTATTTTACAAAATCTAAATTCTTTTTAAATTGGTAAGATATTGCTTATCTTTGCAGACTTTTTACTATAAAATTATTAATTATGGAAGGTGTTGTTTTAGAATGGATTGGCTATGGAGCGTCAGTGGTTATTGCCTTATCTATGGCCCTTAACTCTATTGTTAAGTTTAGAATTGTAAACTTAATTGGTGCTGCAACGTTTTCGGTATACGGATTTCTTATTGGTTCTATACCCGTTGGAGTTATGAACGGTTTCATTGTTGCTGTTGATGTGTACTTTCTAATTCAGATATTCTCTAAAAAGGACTATTTTGAAACCCTTGAGGTAAGTAGCACAAACAGGTATATGCATAAATTCCTCGAATTTTATAAGCGTGATATTGGGAAGTACTACCCCGATTTTAGCTACATGCCCAACGATAATACCATTCAGTATTTTGTTCTGAGGAATATGGCTGTTGCTGGAATTTTAATAGCCGAAAAAAAGGATGATAGTACGCTTAAAGTAGTGCTTGACTATGTTATACCCGAGATGAGAGATTTTAAGAATGGTAGATTTGCCTATCTCAATCTCCGAAAAAAGTTTCTAGAGTGTGGCTATCAACGTTTGGTTGCCGAAAAAACTAACCCCGTTCACGTAAAATATCTTTTGAAAATGGGTTTTGTTGATACCCAAAATGATTGCCTTGAAAAAGTATTGGCAAAATAAAAAGCTATCTGTAGATTCGCTCACGGTTTAAAAACCGTTGATACTCTCTTGCATTCTGGTTGTGCTCACTTAAGGTTTTAGCAAAAGCGTGATATCCCGAATAATCGGGCTTGGCGCACATGTACAAGTATTTGTGATTTTCGTAGTTAAGTACTGCTTTAATCGACGAAATGCTTGGGGCATTAATTGGGCCGGGAGGTAAACCCCTATTCTTATAAGTGTTGTAAGGTGAGTCTACTGTTAAATGCTTGGTTAGTATTCTTCTGAGGGTAAAATCGCCCATTGCGAATTTTATAGTTGGATCTGCCTGCAAAGGAATCCCCCGTTTTAACCTGTTGATGTATACGCCTGCTACCCGAGGCCGTTCATCAGCTTTTATGGTTTCCTCTTCAACAATTGAGGCTAATGTGGATACCTTGACTTGGCTTAATCCAATATCGTTTGCCTGCTTCTTTTTCTCCTCTGTCCAAAACCTATCGTATTCCTTTTTCATCCTGTCAAAAAAACCTTTCGAATTGGTATTCCAAAAAAACTCGTAGGTATTAGGTATAAACATGGCAATAAAGGTTTGCTGGTTAAACCCGTAAATATTAGGAGTTTTATCGCTTAAAAAAGCATTTGCAATTTCTGCCGAATCGGCTTCTATTTGCTTCGAAATTCGTTGTGCAAGTTGCTGCGGAGTTCTAAAGCCGGTAAACGTTAATCTTACTGGTGTTTGCAAACCCGCACGAAGTATTGTAACCAGTTCTTTGTTGTTCATGCCATGCTTTAGCTTGTATCGACCAGCTTTAACGCTATACGGATAGCCCATGCGCGAACTCACCCACTTAAACGACTCAATGTTAGTAATAACGCCAGTTTTCTCAAGTATATTTATTACTTCTGCATATTTAGAACCTGTTGGTATATGAATGTAGTTGTGTTCTTTGTCAACCAAAGTAACATTCTCTGCGTACATCCTATGGTAAATGCGGTATCCGTAATAACTGCCAAATAAAATGAAAGAAATAAGAATTATTGCCAAAAGAAATAAAATTCTTTTTTGAGATTTTCTTGCCATACTTTGCTCGTTTAATGCTGCAAATATACTAAAAGATCATCTTTATGTATTCAATTTCTAAATTAGGTAGAGTTGCTTTTGTATATTGTTTATTATCGAAAATAGGTTGTTTTTACTACATTTGAGCCCGTTGTCGAATCTGTAAGACTCACATATTAAATTGTTTATTATGAAGAGAATGGTTGTTATTCTATCTTTTGCGTTAGTTTCAGTTTTGGGGTATGCTATTGATACACCCTCTCAAAGTTCGCCTTCAAACGAAGCGGTAAATCAGTATGTTAATGTAACGCTATGGATAAACACTGTTTCGGGGGCTACGCATTACGATTACATGGTTGACATTGTGCCCTCTTTTGACTCGCCAGCACTATTAGAGTATTCTCATACTTCAGGCTATAGCGGATGGACTCCGAATGATTTATATTTTGGCGAAACGCATTATTGGAGAGTTAGAGCCAGAAATGCAACCGAAACATCAGATTGGTCCGACACATGGTCGTTTACCACTAGAGAGTTAGGAGCCGTACAGAGTTCACCCTCAAATGGTTCTGTTGACAGGGGAGTTTCTCTTACCTTATCAATTAACAGGTATGGTTCGAGGTATTACGACTACCAGCTCGATACGTCACCCGATTTCGACTCGGCCGATCTGCAGGAGTAC
>CAZGQZ010000101.1:3371-9308 GCA_964527985.1 uncultured Rikenellaceae bacterium
AAACCTACTACTGGCGCGTGCGCGGACGAAACGAGAATGATACGTCGGAGTGGTCGGAGGTTTGGTCGTTTACCACCAACCCGCTTGGCGCATGGCATAGCAGCCCGACAAACGGCTCAACCGATAGGGGCGTAGGTCTAACGCTGTCCATCAACAAGCTAAGCGGCAACACGTTTATCGACTACCAGCTCGATACGTCACCCGATTTCGACTCGGCCGATCTGCAGGAGTACTCTCACAATAACTCCTACAGCGGACAAAACGTAAGCAACCTGCATTACGGGCAAACCTACTACTGGCGCGTGCGCGGACGAAACGAGAATGATACGTCGGAGTGGTCAGAGGTTTGGTCGTTTACCACCAACCCGCTTGGCGCATGGCATAGCAGCCCAAGTGACGGTTCTGTTAACAGGCCAACATCACTTTCGCTTTGGGTTAACAAATTGTCGGGTTCGGAAAATATCGATTATCAAATTGATACAACAGAGAATTTTAACTCAGATCTGCTTAGAGAATACACTCACACTTCGGCCTATTCCGGACAAACGGTTAACGATTTGCGCTATGGGCAAAAGTACTTTTGGCGGGTTAGAGGTTGGCATGATTCTGACGAGTCGGACTGGTCAGTAGCTTGGACTTTTACAACTGAATTTGAACTTACCGATGGACCTACACTCGTTTCGCCCGATGATGGAGCCGTTGATATTTCGTACCAAAGCCTTGTGCTTAGTTGGAACAGCATGGACAATGTGGATATGTATCAATATCAACTTAGCGAAGATGTTGATTTTACAGAGATTGTGAAAAGCGGAAAAACTTCATTAACATTTACCTCTGTAGAGAATCTTACGCCATCAAAAGTTTACTATTGGAGAGTTAGGGGTGAGAATGTTAACGGTTACTCTCCTTGGTCATTAGTGTGGGGTTTTACTACCGAAGCGGTTGAACTTGACCCACCTGTTTTATTATCTCCTGAGAATAATTCAATTATAACAGAGAGTGACGTTACCCTTACATGGGACGAAGTTTTTGGGGCAACAGGATATAGAGTTCAGGTATCGGCTAGTGAAAGTTTTGATACTGGCGTGGCCGATTATTTAACTGCTGAAACGAATAAGCCCGTTAGTGGGTTATCAATTGGAATGACTTACTATTGGAGAGTTTATGCATACGACAATGCTACCGAAAGCGGGTGGTCGGAGGTGTGGCAGTTTACAGCTGAGGAGGCAAGTTTAGATGTTCCAACGCTTATCACACCACAAAATGAGTCGGGAGATTTAAATCCCGAAGAGATTTCGTTCAGTTGGACTGAGGTTGCTGACGCAACTGCCTACACCATCGAAATATCGGAGTCTGTTGATTTTAGTACTACCTATTACTATTCAACTCAAGGAGCAACCTCAGAGGTAATTGCCGGTTTTGCCTGCGAAACAGCATACTTTTGGCGTGTAAAAGCCAGCAACCAAACGCTTGAGAGCGAATGGAGCGAAGTATGGAGTTTTGAAACTGCAAATTGCACAGGTATTGGTTATAATGAAGCAGTCGTACTTTCGGTTTACCCAAATCCGGCTAAGGATAGGGTTTTTATCAACAATAGCCAATCGATTTCTAATGCGAGTGTTGAAGTGTATAGCGTTTTGGGCAAACTCCAAATGGCAAAGCCATTTATTTCCAGCATCGATGTTTCAATGTTGCAAGCTGGAATGTATATTCTGTTTGTGAAAGACGGAAATAGAACTATTGGCAGGGCTAAGTTTATTAAGGAGTAAACTAGCGTAACATGGTTAAAAGCAAACGACCTGCAACTATTTATTAATAGTAATGCAGGTCGTTTTATTTTTACTTGATTTTTTGTAGCAAATAGCTACAAAAGTGTGATTTGTCTTTCGGCTATTTTAGTATTGCAACAGCCTTATCAATTCTATTAAGCGCCTCCATTAGCTCTTCCTCAGATGCAGCATATGAGAAGCGAATGTAATTCTCAGCACCAAATGCACTGCCCGGAACGGTGGCAACATGCGCATGGTTAAGCAGATACATGCACAAATCCGAAGAGTTTTCAATTACCCTATCGTCATATTTCTTTCCAAGCAAATTGCTTACTTCAGTAAAAATATAGAAAGCACCATCGGGTACATTTGTTTTAAAACCAGGTATTTGCCTTAGTCTTTCAATAACCACATCGCGTCTGCGTTTAAAATCGGCACACATCATCCGAGGGTACGATGCATCGGAGCTAATAGCAGCTGTGGCTGCTTTTTGGGCAATGGAGCATGTTCCTGAGGTCATTTGTCCCTGCAACTTTTGGCATGCTTTGGCAATCCACTTTGGGGCAGCGCAATAGCCTATGCGCCAGCCGGTCATTGCGTATCCCTTCGATACCCCATTAACAATAATCACCCTGTCGGTTATGCTCTCAAATTGGGCAATACTCTCGTGCTTACCAACGTAGTTAATGTGTTCGTATATTTCATCGGAAATTATGTAGATGTTTGGGTATTTTGCCAAAACATCGGCAATGGCTTTAAGCTCTTGTTTTGAGTAAATGCTGCCCGTTGGGTTCGAAGGTGAGCAAATCATTAGCACCTTAGTTTTTGGAGTAATTGCCTCCTCTAGCTGCTGTGGCGAAACTTTAAAGTTACTCTCGAGCGATGTTGGAATTACCACGCTTTTGCCTTCGGCAAGTTTAACTAGTTCAACATAGCTTACCCAGTATGGTGCAGGTATAATTACCTCGTCGCCAGGGTTAACTAAGGCCATAAGTACATTTGATAGGGTATGCTTTGCACCTCCCGAAACAACAATTTGATCGGTAGCGTAGCTAAGGTTATTCTCGCGCTTTAGCTTGTTCGATATTGCTTCTAATAAATCGGGAAATCCGGGTACAGGCGAGTAAAAGGTTATATTGTTGTTAATGGCTTTTTGTGCTGCCTCTTTCACAAAATCGGGCGTATGAAAATCGGGTTCGCCCACGCTAAGGTTAATTACGTTATGGCCTTGAGCTTTTAGCTCACGACTTTTTTGCGACATAGCTAGTGTTTCGGAAACCGCCAGCTGGTTAACTCTGTTCGATACGTTTTCCATTGCTGCTGATATATTTCTGAATTAGTAAGATGTGTTAAAGTTATTTCTTAATTTTAAAGCGATAAAGTTAGATATATTTACGTCAATTCAATGTGTTCGTTAACATACTACAATTATGGTTGTTGAAATACTTAAGATTACGTTACCAGCCCTGCTGGTTTTTTTAGCCGGATATTTGGCCATTGAGCGTTTACTGCGCGAGGAGGCAAACAGGCGTAAAGTTGAACTTACGGTAAATAGTAAAAAAATAACAACACCCATTAGGCTACAGGCGTATGAGCGAATTGTGCTTTTCCTTGAGCGCATTTCGCCCGAATCGTTGCTAGTTAGGGTTAACCAGCCAGGCTTGTCGGCTCAAAAGTTCCAAAGTGCCTTGCTTGCGAGTATTCGAAGCGAGTGGGAGCATAATCTTTCGCAGCAAATATACATAAGCCCAAAGGCTTGGGGGCTAGTAAAAAATGCTAAGGATAATGTGGTTAAGCTCATCAATACAAATTCCGAAAAACTAGAGGATAAGCAGCCTGCAATCTTGCTAAGCAAATCAATCCTCGATAGTTTAGTTGAGTTGGAGTATCACCCAACGGCAAGGGCAATTGATTTTTTAAAGAAGGAAGTTTTACAGATGTTTTAACTATATGTTGCTTTGAAAAATAGCAAAGGGTGACTCAAGAAATTGGGTCACCCTTTTAGCTGTTATGTAATTCTTGTAACTACTTAACCTTAATCAGCTCAACGCTACGCTTTACAAATTTACTAAGCTCTTCGCCTTTTAGCATATTGTTGGCAAGTAGCGCCAAATCAATAAGCTGTTTTGTAAGCTTGTTGTCTTTCCCAAACTTTTTAAGCGTTTCGGCTTTCGACGTGTTTACCTCCTCAACTTGCTTGTTTAGGTTTTCCATCTCATCCTTTTCGGCTTGGGCAATTTCCTCGTCCTTTTTACCCTCGGTTTGCTTTTTAAGCTCGTCCAGTTTCGATTGGATTGGCTCTATCTTGGCATTAAACTCCTGAATTTTATCGCTTAGCTTTTTATCCTTTTGCTCGATAACGGCCTTTACCAGCGGGTGCGAAACGTTAACTACAAGGTTAACGGTTTCGGGCATATTTCCATAGAAGCCAGCAGTGCCGCTCATGGCTGCCATATCTTTCATACGGCGCATGTACTCGCTACGGGTAATAACAACGGGAGCCGACTGTTCGCCCATTTCCTCAAACTGAACCCAGTAGGTTGATGAGCTGTTGGTTGCTCCTTCGAAAATGCTTCTGAGGTTGGTTTGCTCATCGTAGCTAAGCGAAAGTTCCTTCTTATCTTCCTTAACAATTAGCTTGTCAATTACATCGCCATCAACGCGAACAAAGCGCGAATCCTTCAGCTTAGTTTCAAGCGTATTGATGAGGTGCGGATCGAGCTGTCCGTCCATAAGCAGCACATCGTAACCGCGGCTTTTTGCCTGATCGATATATGAGTACTGTTCCTCCTTGTCGGTGGTGTAGAGGTAGATAAGGGTTTTGTTCTTATCGGTTTGGTTCTCTTTTATCAGCTTTTCGTACTCATCAAAGGTGAAGTACTTGCCGTCGGTATTTTTAAAGAGGGCAAATTTATCGGCTCGCTCGTAGAACTTCTCGTCCGAGATCATGCCAAAGGTGATGAATAGTTTTAGGTCATCCCATTTACTTTCGAACTGTTCGCGGTTTTCTTTGAATATTTCGTGTAGCCTATCGGCTACTTTTTTGGTAATATGCGACGATATTTTCTTAACATTCGAATCGCTTTGCAGGTAGCTGCGCGAAACGTTCAGGGGAATATCGGGCGAATCGATTACACCATGAAGTAGCGTTAAGTACTCGGGTACAATGCCTTCAACCGAATCGGTAACGTAAACCTGATTGCAGTAGAGCTGAATCTTGTTCTTTTGAATATCGAAGTTCGATTTTATTCTGGGGAAATACAATATACCTGTTAGGTTGAATGGGTAATCAACGTTAAGGTGTATGTTGAACAGCGGATCTTGCGCTGTCGGATATAGATCGTTGTAAAAATTTGCGTAATCCTCGTCCTTTAAATCGGTAGGTTTGCGAGTCCACAGCGGGTTTGTTTCGTTAATAATTTTGTCCTTACCCGTATCAACCTCTTTGCCATCTTTCCACTCTTTTTCAGTGCCAAAGGCAATGGGAATTGGTAAAAAGCGGCAGTATTTAGTTAGCAGCTCGTTTATTTTGCTTTCTTCCAAAAAATCTTCATTCTCTTTGTTAATGTGCAGCACAATGTCGGTTCCCCTTGCTTCTCTGTCGGAGTTTTCAATAGAGAATTCAGGCGTTCCTTTACACGACCAGCGAACGGGCTGTGCTTCATCTTTGTATGAGCGGGTATTAATTTCAACCTTATCGCTCACCATGAATGATGAGTAAAAGCCTAAGCCAAAATGTCCGATTATGGCTTGCGTTTGATCCTTATACTTTGAGAGGAATTCCTCGGCACCTGAGAATGCAATTTGGTTTATGTACTTGTCAATTTCCTCTTCGGTCATACCTACTCCGCTATCGCTAACGGTTATGGTTTTGGCCTTTTTATCAACTTTAACCCTTATGGTTAGGTCGCCAAGCTCACCTTTGTACTCGCCAACCGACGAAAGCGTTTTAACTTTTTGCGTTGCATCAACAGCGTTGGAGATAAGCTCTCTGAGAAAAATCTCGTGATCGGAGTAAAGAAACTTCTTAATTATCGGAAAGATGTTCTCTGTAGTTACATTAATCTTGCCCTTTTGCATGGCTTGCTATTTTTAGGTTTAACAATTATTTTCACGTGCACCAATTTTACAAATGCAGTGCCATGCATGTTGCTCTGTCAAATAGTCA
>CAZGQZ010000102.1:0-9146 GCA_964527985.1 uncultured Rikenellaceae bacterium
GGAAAGTCGAATACCTTTTTTGAAAAAATTCATTAACATACACAGTTGGGCTCCTTTATACTATAATCCAACCGAGCTTGCAATGGGAAACATTGAGATTTATCCAGGAGCAACCCTTATTTCACAAAACCTAACCAGCACCCTCGTTGCAAGCGCAGGATATTCGTACAACAAAACACACGGTTTGCACGGTCATGTTGAATGGTTAGGGTGGTTCCCAAAAATTTCGTTGAAATTCGATTATGGCAATACTTTTTCAGAAATAATCGGAGGGCCTTTAGCATACTCCATTTATTCAAGTACTCCGAATATAAATGCAGAGGCTACAATTCGGGTTCCTTTGAGCTTATCGTCGGGTTACGTAATAACCACAATAAATACAGCCGTTAAATATGGCTACACAAATTCCTCGATTTGGGATTATAGCGCTAGCCAATATAACGAAGGAATAAATACTGTTGAACCCTATTTTAGTTTTATTAGCTTCACCCGAATGGCCCACAGAGACATTCGGCCAAAGCTAGGAGTGAGTATTTTTGGTGGAGCAAATAGGGTCGTAAATCTTAAAAGCAGTCTTGGGGACATATTCTACTCTAGGTCAACATTTTATTTACCAGGATTGTTTACCAATCATAGTTTTATGGTAAATGGATTATTCGAATACCATACTAATTCGGATTACCTAAGGCCATCGAAGTTTTACCCTATTCGTGGACACACCGATTTGCTTAACAAGCAGCTATTAATTCTGAAATTGGATTATGCTTTTCCTGTGCTTTATCCAGATTTGGCCATTGGATCACTTGTTTACCTTAAGCGTATTATTCTTAATGCCTTTTACGACAGCCACTGGAGCGAGTCATACTTATACGAACAAAACCAATGGGCGCTTAAAAGCATTAAAAGGTCGTCAGTTGGAACCGAATTATCGGGCGATATGCATTTCTTCAGGATACAGCACCCTATTCGCTTAGGATACAGAGGCGGATACAATCTTAATAGCCAAACCTTCTTTCACCAAGTTATATTTGGGTTCGATATTAGTAGCTTATACGGAAATAGCTATAACTCGAAATAAGTAAACTTATTGTTTATGTATCTTTACTATAATGTTATATATTAACGATATGAACTCAATTAAAGAGCAAAAAAAAGAGCTACGGAAACTAATAAAAACCCAAAAGGGTTTATATAACAATGAAGAGCGTATTGATCAGTCGAAAAAGGTGTTTTCAGAAATCGAATCGCTGCCTTCGTTTGCTAACGCCAAAACAGTACTTGCATACTGGTCGTTGCCCGACGAGGTTCAAACACATTCGTTTATAGAAAAGTGGTATAAACACAAAACTATTGTTTTACCTCTGGTTGTTGGAGATACCCTTGAGCTTAAAGTTTATACTGGACCTGAATGTATGGAAGAGGGTCCATCGTACGGCATTCTTGAACCCAAAAATGGGGTTGCATATACCAGCAACAACATCAACCTTGGAATTATTCCGGGTATGGCATTCGATTTGCAAGGAAACAGGCTCGGGAGGGGCAAGGGATACTACGATAAGCTGCTAAAGGAAATGAAAATGAAAACTATTGGTGTTTGCTTTTCGTTTCAACTTGTGGACAAAGTTCCCTCTGACACATTTGATATTGCAATGGATAGCGTTATATGCCCTCAATAATAAGTATATTTAAAAAATTTTTACAACTATGAAAAAACTTTTCACAACTCTTTTAGCCAGCATTGCAGCGATATCCTTGCTTGCCCAACCACCTAGCAACTACTACGATAGCGCAGAGGGTAAAAATGGAGAAGAGCTAATTCAGGCTCTTCACGAAATAATTGACAACCATATAAGCCTTTCCTATAGCGACCTGTGGGACGCATTTTACGATACGGACAGAAAAGATGATGGAACTGTTTGGGATATGTATAGCACCTGTAGCTTTACCTTTTTTGACGATCAGGACTCTGGAAGCGGAGGCACTTCAGAGTGTGAATACTACAATAGGGAGCATTCGCTTCCCGCTAGCTGGTTTGGGAGCAACTCTCCAATGTACACCGATCTTTTTCACATTTACCCTACCGATAAAAAGGTTAACTCTGTAAGGGCAAACTACCCCTTTGGTGAAGTAGGAAGCGATTCGTACACTTCGTCGAACGGAAGCAAACTTGGTTCATGTTCATACACAGGTTATTCGGGTACTGTATTTGAACCAACAGATGAATACAAAGGTGACTTTGCACGCACATATTTTTACATGGTAACTCGGTACTATGATAATACACAAACTTGGGACTCACCTATGCTAAACGGAACGAACTTCCCTGCTTTTGAGGAGTGGGCCATTAACCTGCTAATTGATTGGCATGAACTTGACCCTGTAAGCCAAAAAGAAATTAACCGAAACAACGCTATATACAACGATTATCAGGAAAACAGAAACCCATTTATTGATAATCCCGACTTTGTTAATGACATTTGGCGATACGCAAACTCCAGTACTACTAATACTTTACAAGCATTCAGTGTAACGCTTTCACCTAACCCAGCAAAAGATTTGGTTAGCATTGAAGTATCTAGTATAGATAACTATAAAGTAGATGTATATAATCTGCTAGGAAATAAAATGCTAGAAAGCAGCAATAACGCAACTCACACTAATACCCCAATAGATATTTCAAACCTACCCAATGGAATTTACATTGTTTGCGTTACCTCAAAGGAGGTAAAAGTTGTAAAAAGGTTAATTGTAGGTCGCTAAAAAATACAAATAATTACGATAGACTTCATAAAAAAAGGGCGCTTATGCGCCCTTTACTATTTGAATTATAATCTCATTACTTTACTTTATCTCCATCGTATGCCCACTTAATATAGGAGGCTCCCCAGGTAAAACCAGCACCAAAAGTGGCGATAATAATCTGGTCGCCTTTGCGCAGTTGTGGTTCCCACTCCCAAAGGCAAAGAGGTATGGTTGCGCTAGTAGTATTACCATAACGCTGAATGTTTATCATTACCTGCTCCTTTTTAATTCCCATTCGTTTAGCTGTAGCCTCAATTATTCTCATATTAGCCTGATGGGGTACTAACCAAGATAGCTGCTCAGGGGCAATGTTGTTGCGCTCCATCATACGAACTGCAGTATCGGCCATGTTTGAAACGGCGGCCTTAAATACAGGCTGTCCTTCTTGGTATATAAAATGCTGGCGCTTAGTAACCGTTTCAATTGAAGCGGGATACATTGATCCTCCGGCAACTTGATGCAAATGCTTACGACCCGACCCATCTACTTGCATAAGCGCATCAACAACTCCAAAACCTTCTTCGTTAGGTTCAAGCATAACAGCCCCAGCTCCATCGCCAAAAATTGGGCAAGTAGCTCGATCGGTATAGTCGGTTATTGACGACATTTTATCGGCACCTACTACAACAACCTTTTTATGTGATCCTGTTTCAACAAATTTTGATGCAGTAACCAATGCATAAAGAAAACTTGAGCAACCAGCGTTCATATCAAAGCCAAACGCATTTTTTATTCCGCATTTGTCGCTAATAATGTTTGCTGTTGCAGGGAATTGCATATCAGGAGTTACCACACCACAAATAAGCATATCAACCTCTTCGGGGCGGGTGTTGGTTTTGCGCAAAAGGTCGTTAACGGCATGCATAGCCATATCGCTCGTTCCTTTTCCTTCGCCCTTAAGAATTCTTCTCTCTTTAATACCAATTCGGGTCATTATCCACTCGTCGGTAGTATCGACCATTTGGCTTAATTCCTGATTAGTAAGTACGTAATCAGGCACATAACCTGCAACTCCTGTAATTGCTGCTGTAATTTTTCCCATTAGCTGAATGCTTCTTTAATTTTATTACACAGATTAGTACTAATTACCGTTCTGGTTTGCAAAATCATATTCATTATGGCCTTATCGTTTGAAACGCCATGGCCAATAATAACGGGGGCATTTACTCCGAGTACAGGTGTACCTCCGTAGTTCTCAAAATTAAACCTCTCAAAAAACGGATCGGATATTTTTCGCTTTTTAAGGATGTGGTAGAATGCCTCTGCCTCTTTAAGTATTACGTTTCCTACAAATCCATCGCATACTACAACATCGGCTTTCTCATCGTTAAAAAGCATGTTACCTTCAACATTCCCTACAAAAGTATAGTCGTTGCTATCCTTCATAAGCTCAAAGGTGTTTTTGGTAACTAGGTTACCCTTTTCCTCCTCTTCGCCAATGTTAAGTAAACCTACCCTCGGGTTATCGATATTAAAAATAAGTTTGGCATACAACGAACCCAGAATACCATACTGATAGAGAACATCAGGACGACAATCTGGGTTAATACCAACATCGAGTAAAAGGTTAAACTTATTTTCGGAAACGGGTATATAGCTTGCAATTGCTGGACGAATAATACCAGGAACCGATTTAACTGTGTACATAGTACCTACCAGCATGGCACCGGTATTACCGGCACTAGCAAATCCGTCGATCTTATTCTGGGCTAACCACTTAAAACCAACGGTTATGCTCGAATCCGCCTTTTTGGTAAAAGTTTTTGCTGGATTCTCACCCATACCAATAACCTCTGTGCAATGCACAATGTCAAAATCGTTTATGCTTCCTGAGTTTTGTGAGATAAGATCCTGTATGCGCTCTTTATCGCCAAACAAAACAATTCGTTGGTTTGGTTCAAGCTCACGATTGGCAAGGATTGCTCCATTAACTGCTGCTTCTGGAGCAAAATCGCCTCCCATTGCATCAACTCCGATTCTCATTCTATTAGGTTTCGGGTGAAAGAAAAAGGTTTATTTTAACCTCTTAAGCGGTAACGGTTTTTTCAATTGCTAATTTTCCTCTGTAAAAACCGCACTCAGGACAAACCCTGTGGTACTGAATAGTTGTTCCACAGTTTGAACAAGTGGCTAGTGTTGGTAACTCAGCCTTGTAGTGTGTCCTACGCTTGTTCTTTCTTTGCTTTGAAATTCTACTCTTTGGATGTGCCATTTCTGTATTAATTATTAATGTTACACTTAAATATTGCTATTTCTAGTTTTGTAAAAGGTCTTTTAGTTTATCCCAACGGGAATCATAATCTTGCTCTTCTTCGGAGTCGTCGTTAACGGTTAAGCTATTCAACTTTTCAACCATAACCTTATCGCAATCCTCTTCGGAAGTATTTAAAATTCCGTGATAGCGCTGAATTGGCAAACTTAAACATATACTTTCGTAAATGTATTGAGCCAAATCTATCTCATGATCATTGCTGTTTAAATACCAAACATCGTCAATGTTCTCCTCTTCGGGTATGCTATCGGATATTCGAACAAACAAAACACCACTATAAGTAATTGGAATAAAGAACCTCTCTAAACACCTATCGCAAGCCACTTCAACATTGCCGCTCATGGCAAAATGAAGTTCAAGCATATTGCTATGTTTTAAAAAGTTAAGCTTTACACCAACATTTGCTCTACTAATTTCGCTCCCTTCAAAAGCATTAAAAAAGGCATCATCCACATCAAAGTTAAAGATGTGTTCGCCCTGTTTAAGGCCCTTAAAATGAACTGTATATTTGCTTAAACTCTTATTCACAATACCCCAAAAAACATCCCGCAAAGGTAAACATTATTATTAAATTACAAAACGCATTAATAACAGCCGTATCGAGCAGATTAGGTCAGGCTAATTTTTCTGCTGCTTTTTTCGGTCGTGCTCATTTAAAAGTACTTTTCTTAATCGCATCGACTTTGGCGTAACCTCAACATACTCATCATTCTGTATATACTCAAGGGCCTCCTCCAAACTGAATTTTATAGGAGGAGCAAGGTAAGCCTTATCATCAGCCCCAGAAGCTCGCATATTGGTAAGCTTTTTGGATTTCGTAACGTTAAGCACTAAATCGCCCGATCGGCTATTCTCTCCAACTACCTGGCCGGCATAAACCTCTTCGTGCGAATCGATAAAAAACCGACCTCTGTCTTGCAGCTTATTTAAAGCATAGGCAAAGGCTGTTCCGCTCTCCATGGCTATTAGCGAACCGTTTTGACGATTTTCAATTTCACCTCTGTAAGGCTCAAAAGCTTTAAACCGGTGAGCAATAACTGCTTCGCCTGCTGTTGCTGTTAAAAGGATGTTTCGTAAACCAATAATTCCTCTTGAGGGAATTTCGAACTCCAAATGAACCCTTTCGCCCTTTCGCTCCATAATAAGCAGGTTTCCTCTGCGCTGGGTTACAAGCTCAATTGCTTTTCCAGAAACGTCATCGGGAAGGTCAATTGTAAGCATTTCAATAGGCTCACACCTTTCGCCTCCAATCATCTTAATTATCACCTGTGGTTGACCCACTTGCAACTCGTATCCTTCGCGGCGCATAGTTTCGATAAGAATTGAAAGGTGCAACACCCCTCGGCCAAACACATTAAACGCATCGGCCGATTGAGTTGGCTCAACCCTAAGGGCGAGGTTTTTTTCTAGCTCCTTGTCTAACCTATCCTTAAGGTGACGCGAGGTAACAAATTTGCCATCACGGCCAAAGAATGGCGAGTCGTTTATGGTAAAAAGCATGCTCATGGTTGGCTCATCAACATCAATTGTAGGAAGCGCCTCGGGATTTTCAATATCGGTAATTGTATCGCCAATATCAAAGCCTTCGATTCCAACCAGCGCGCAAATATCACCAGCTTCAACCTCTTGAACTTTTTGTTTACCTAGCCCCTCGAAAGTAAGTAATTCTTTGATCTTTGTCTTAACGATGCTTTTGTCGCGTTTTAGCAAAGCAACGCCTTGTCCAACCTTTAAAACTCCTCGGTGCAATTTGCCAATTGCAATACGTCCAACATACGAAGAGTAGTCGAGCGATGTAATTAAAAGTTGCGGATTGCCCTTGTTTACCTTAGGCTCAGGAATATGCTCAATAATAGCATCGAGTATAGGCGTTATATCTTCGGATGGTTGACGCCAATCCGCTGACATCCATCCGTTTTTTGCGCTACCATAAATGGTAGGAAAGTTAAGCTGATCTTCGGTGGCATCGAGGTTAAACATAAGCTCGAACACTTGTTCTTGAACCTCTTCGGGGCGACAGTTTGGCTTGTCAACCTTGTTGATTACAACAATTGGCTTAAGCCCAATGCTTAAAGCCTTTTGAAGGACAAACCTTGTTTGCGGCATGGTGCCCTCAAAGGCATCAACCAAAAGAAGAACGCCATCGGCCATGTTCAGAACTCGCTCAACCTCACCGCCAAAGTCGGCGTGACCAGGGGTATCGATAATATTTATTTTAACACCCTTGTAAGTAACTGATACGTTTTTGGCAAGAATTGTAATACCTCGCTCTCGCTCAAGGTCGTTGCTGTCGAGAATTAGCTCGCCAGGGGTTTCGTGTTCCTTAAAAAGCTTGCTTTGGATAATCATTTTGTCAACCAGGGTTGTTTTGCCATGATCGACATGCGCAATAATTGCGATATTTCTTAGGTTTGGCATTAATTATTTAATTTGGGCTGCAAAGGTAATGCTATTTTTGTTTCTTTATCACTAATATTGTATTAAGAATAAAAATTTATCGCTATGAAACAGATAATTACGGCATTCTTATTTATAATATTAGCAAACAGTGCTTTTTCGCAGGATTACTTATCTACTGAAAAAGAGAATCCTCAACGAGTTTTCAAAATTTCCAATACCAACGATTCAATTTCCCTTCGAACTGTTTCAAAAGAAGTAACTCGCAAGGATGTCGATACAAAACAGATAATATCACAATTATATGCAACTGTAACCGACTCTGCAACACTTGGAGTGGGCATTGCTGCACCTCAAATTGGTATAAACAAACGTATTATTCTTGTTCAGCGTTTCGATAAAGTGGATAATCCGTTTGAGGCGTATTTGAATCCTTATATTGTTCAGACAACCAAGTTTACAGAAAAGATGGTGGAAGGTTGCTTATCGGTAGATAGCATTAGGGCTGAGGTTGTTCGACCTTACGCAATTATGATTAACTATACTACGCCTAGCGGCTGCTCGCATACCGAACTGGTTGAGGGATATACTGCACGAATATTTCAACACGAAATTGACCACCTAAACGGAATTCTGTTTACTGATAAGGCGAGCTCGCTATATTAAGGTAAATTCTATTATTCGTATTTCAACGAATATGCTGGATCGCTTTCAGCAGCCCTCCAGGAAACAGTAATTACCGTTAGAAAAGCCATTAGTATTGCTAATATGGCTGCAATAACAAAAGGCAATATGGTAGTTGTACTAAAAATTGTACTACCAAAATCGATACGATACGCAAACCCCTCTAACCATTTAAGCATTGCGTAATATGCAATAGGAATTGCAAACACGTTAGCAATAAGTACCAAGCTAAAGAATTGACGATTTAGTAGGTTTAATATGCTGGTTGTTGAAGCTCCCATTACTTTACGTATACCAATTTCTTTCGTTCTTTGCTCGGTAACGTATGAGCTTAAACCCAGAAGACCAAGGCACGAAATAAATATGGTTACCATTGAAAACACCCTAAATAACCAGGCTAGCTTTTGCTCTGAACGGTAAAGACTTTCGAGCTTTTCATCTAAATAATAATAGCTAAAGTCGCGTTTGACGTTATAGTCTTGAAACTTAGCTTGAACAAAGTCGAGCACTTGTTTTGATTCCCCAGGCTTAAAACGAATACTTACATTCCGAGGCGGTGCAGTGCTTATATAAAACATGAATGGCTCAATTGGATTGTGTATTGATGAGTAATGAAAGTTGTTAACCACACCTACAACGCGTCCATCACGCGAAGCGGAACCATCCATTCTAATTCCTAATTGAATTCTTTTGTCGAGAGCATTATTAGTCCAACCGTAGACTTTTTCAGCCTCCTTGTTTATTATAAATGCTTGTGTAGAATCGGTGCTTAGCAACGTGTTAAAATATCGGCCCTCATCCAATTCAACACCTAATAATTTCAGATACTCAAAATCGCAACCAATAAGGTTAATGCCCACTTCCTTCATTTCACCTTGCTGTTCGATACGGCTAACGATTTTTCCATTTCCAATACCTAAAACATCTTGTGAGCCAGCAACGGCTATAATAGAATGATTTGATAAGAGTTCCTGTTTAAAGGTTTCAAACC
>CAZGQZ010000103.1:0-1198 GCA_964527985.1 uncultured Rikenellaceae bacterium
TTAGCCAACTCAATAGTTAGTTATAGGTTGGGAGAAAAGAGTATTTTGTTGAATAATGCATCATTTGCTCGGCATAGCCTTGGTTATACTCAATCGTAACGTCAATTAGGTTATTGTTACTATCGTAAACCGGAGTATAAACCGGATTAACAAAACCTCCGTAGGGTGCAATATCTAGCCTTTTGAAACGATCGAGCACTTCTTTGTGCAAGTCATAATCTACGTTAACAGCATAGTTCTCGATAAGCGTTTGTGCACCTAAATAATCGCCAGTGCTCTTAATTCGCTGAATTTCTTTTAGTAGATCGCCAAATAGCTCGCGAAGCTTATTGTGGTTGGTTATCACATAATAGGTTTTGCCATCGCGTTCGCGTTTCTCAATGATTTTATCCTTTTTCCCATGCTCGTAACACCAGCGGGCAATAAGCTGCCTGTTGCGCATGTGGGCTTGCTCAATGGTTTTGCCTAGCTCTACTCGGGTAAGCTGAGTCATTAAGCCGTTGCGTATGTACTGATTGTACTCGGCTTTAGCTACATCGAGGTTTGGCATAATGCCAAGCTCAACCATTTTAGGATCCATAATAAAGTAAAGGGCAAAAAGGTCGGCTCGACTCTCCTCAATGGCTGAGCCATACTGCTTAAGCTCATCGCCAGCAATACCAGGAGCAAGTTTACCGCTTCCGTGGCCGAGGCATTCGTGCAGGTCGGTGTGCAGGTTTCCGGCCAGATGTCCATATTTTCGGTGAAGCTCAATTTCTGCATCGTCCCATGCAAATTCCTCAAGGAAACCATTTCCTTCGGAGGCTTTATCGTATGCATAGGTTATGTTATCGATAGTAACGCTTTTCGAGCCGTGGGTTGCTCTAATCCAATCGGGGTTCGGAAGGTTTATGCCAATTGGGGTTGCTGGGTAGCAATCGCCACCAAGCATTGCTGCATTAATTACCTTAGCCGAAACTCCTTTTACTTTCTCCTTCTTAAAAGTGGGGTCGATAGGAGAGCTATTCTCGAACCATTGAGCATTATCGCTAAGCAAAACAGTGCGCTTTGTAGCCTCAATATCGGTGAAGTTTACAAGCGACTCCCATGATGCTTTGTAGCCCATTGGGTCGCCATAATTTTCAATAAAACCATTAACAAAATCGATTCGCGACTCTAAATCGGTTACCCAAAGTATGCTATACTCATCGAATTTTTT
>CAZGQZ010000103.1:1298-4724 GCA_964527985.1 uncultured Rikenellaceae bacterium
GTGTATTTTTCAATTATCTTATCTGCCGTTCCTAGCGCTTCGGGCAATGTATTCTGTGGCGTTTCTTTAACTAGCTGTGCAAAATACTTCTGGCTAAACGATGGTGTGAATTTTTCGGTAGAGTAGTGGTGGTGTATACCATTCGAGAACCAAACACGCTTGAGGTATACTACAAACTCTGCCCATTCAGTAGTAGTTTTGTCGCCAGTGTAATTGGCATAAATCGACTCAAGAATTCGCCTCACGGCAAGGTTGTGCTTGTAGTTCTGGTCGAACGTTATGTCTCTGCCGCAAATTGCTGCTTGGCTTAGGTAGTAAACTAGCTCTTTTTGCTTAAGGTTTAGTTCGTCCCAACCGGATACTTGGTAGCGCATAATCCTAATATCGGCAAACTGGTCGATTTGCCAATCAAAGGAGGATTCCTGAGTATTATCTCTTTTTTGGGAATTGCAGCTCAAAAGGCTGGCTGTGGTTAGTAGAATCATTGCAATTTTTATGTGGTTCATATAATTAAGTATTATGGGAATAATCCATCAAAATTATAAAAAAATATGTTCCTTGGGCTAACGCTGAACTAAACGCTAGAAAGGATTAGGCCAATGGGAAGTAAATATGCACTTTGATTTTTTTAGGCCTTGCATTTAAAATCGTTTAACAAACGTTATTGTCGAATTTTATGCTAAAATCAACTACTTTTGTTTAAAATATTTGAATTATGTACGCCATATTTATTAAGGAGTTTAACAGCTTTTTTGCTTCGCTATCGGGGGTTATAGCTGCCATAGTTTTTCTGGTGGTTAATGGTTTGTTTATTTGGGTTTTCCCCGGAGAGCTAAATGTGCTCGATAGCGGCTATGCCAATTTAGATACCCTTTTTATGATTGCCCCATGGGTTTTCCTCTTTCTTGTTCCAGCCATAGCCATGCGTACTTTTTCTGAGGAGAAAAGAACCGGAACTATTGAGCTGCTCTTAACCCGTCCGCTTAGCGATACTAAACTCGTTTTGGGTAAGTACTTCGCTGTTTTGGCTTTAGTTTTAGTAATACTCATCCCTGCTTTATTCTTTTACCTTTCGGTTTATTTGCTAGGTAATCCTGTGGGTAATATCGATACCGGAGGAACCTGGGGATCATTCATAGGCCTATTTTTTCTTGCCTCGGGTTATGCTGCTATAAGCGTTTTTGCATCGAGCCTTAGCCAGAACCAAATTGTATCGTTTATTCTAGGTGTTGTGCTATGCTTTTTGCTTTACATGGGCATTGAGTCGTTGGCATCGTTACATCTTTTTAAAGGCATTGAGCACATTATTGTGTCGATGGGGATTAACGAGCATTACCAATCGATGAGCCGAGGCGTTATTGATACTCGCGACATGGTTTACTTCTTTGGCTTAGCAGCCCTTTTTATTCTATTCACCCGAACGGCTATACAAAGCCGAAAATGGTAACATTGTTCTAACTCAAATCGTTATGCAGCCAAAAATTTCACCTCGGAGTAAAAGTTTTCTTGAACTTGCAATAGGATTTGTAACCATTATCCTAATTGGATACATTGCATCTGTTGCCTACTTGCGCTTCGATTTAACCACCGAAAAACGTTATACCCTCGACAGAAATACCAAAGATGTTCTCTCAAATCTCGACGATATTGTACACGTTAAAGTTTACCTTGATGGTGAGTTGCCCTTGGGGTTTAGGTATATGCAACGCGAGCTAAGCGAGCTACTTGGCGAATTTGAGGTTTACGGTAAAAGGATGTTTCAGTTTGAACTAATCGACCCAACCTCATCTACCAATAAGGCAGAGCGTGAGGCAATGCTGCGCGATTTGACCGACAAGGGACTTGAACCCACCAATGTGCAGGAACGCGATCCTAAAGGAGGGTCAACGCAACGGATTATTTTCCCTGGTGCAGTTGTATCGTACAAGGGAAGAGAGGCCGTGGTGAATTTACTTAAGAACAACCCTGCGCTTAGCGGCGATGAGAATATCAATATATCAATTCAAGGGTTTGAGTATGCCATATTAAGCGCAATGCTTAAGCTACAACCCGATAGCTTACCCAAATTGGCATTTGTGCATGGTCATGGACAACTCGATGAGTTTGAAACGGGCGATATTGCCCAAGAACTTGTTGGGCAGTTTGAGGTACATCGTGTAATGCTAGGTGGTGAGGTGGGAGGGCTCGACCCTTATTCAGTTGTTATTATGGCTGGGCCAACAAAAAGAGTTTCCGAGGCCGATAAGCTAGTTCTCGATCAGTACATAATGGGTGGGGGAAAGGTGCTTTGGTTTGTCGATGGAGTTACCGTAAGCATCGATAGCCTATCGAATGGGGCAACTACTTTGGCTTATCCAAATAATCATAATTTGGAGGACATCCTGTTTAAGTATGGCGCACGGGTAAATCCAACTCTTATTCAGGATATGCAGTGCTCGGTAATTCCTGTAAACGTTTCACTGCCAGGCCAAGATTCGCGTTTTGCTCCCGCTCCGTGGGTATACTACCCGTTGCTGAATAGCCCCAGCAACCATCCAATAACTCGCAATTTGAATATTGTAAGCGCAAAGTTTGTTAGCCCGGTCGATACTGTTGGACTAAACCCCGAGGTGCAAAAACAAATCCTTCTTAAAACTTCACCCTACACCCGAACGGTAAACGTACCGGCATTTATCAATTTGGCACAAATTGAGCAAAGCCCGCTCGAAAGAGATTTTACCCAATCGAACTTACCTATTGCAGTTTTGCTTGAAGGTGAGTTCCCTTCAGTTTTCACCAACAGACCATTGGCATCGCTTAATAACGGAAACTCATTTCGCTTTCGCGAAAATAGTTTGCCAACCCGCATGATTGTGGTTGCCGATGCCGATATTATACGTAACGATGTTAGTCGTCGAGGCGATGGTGCGTACATCACACCTCTAGGTTACGACAGGTATACCAATCAAACCTATGGTAACAAGGATTTGGTGGTGAACATGGTGAATTACCTTAGCGATGATATGGGCCTAATGAACCTTCGATCGAGGGAGTTTAAGCTTCGGTTGCTCGATAAGAACAAAGTGCTTGAGCAGCGCACCAAATGGCAATTGCTGAATTTGGTCGTTCCATCTGCTGTTCTTCTGCTTTTTGTTATAGCTTGGCTGTTGGTTCGAAGGAAACGATACGCAAAATAATCAGCTTTAGCATGCAGATACTAAAAAGGTTTTGGTGGTTCATATTGCTATTGGGCATAGCTGCAATTTTTATTTTTAGCAATAGGTATAAGCAGCGAAAGCAGCTGGCCGAGAAAGATTTCGCTGTTGAAAGTTTAAGTTCCATTACAAGCATTGGCATAAGCAATGCAGGCGGAATGCTTACGCTGGAAAGGCAAAACGATGGGTGGCTAGTTAACAATTCATTTATAGCCAATAACGAAGCTGTTGA
>CAZGQZ010000103.1:4824-9146 GCA_964527985.1 uncultured Rikenellaceae bacterium
GATGAACTGTACTGGAAATCGAACCAAATATTGTTGCCTTCGCTTCACGAGATAACTTCAGTTGAAGTAGAAATTCCGAACGACATTGTAAAATCGTTTAGGATTGATGTTAGCGAGGATACAGTTAGCCTTTACAGCGTATACCATGGTAATTTTTTGCGCAATTTCAGCGCTGATAAGGTAACCCGATACTTGGAAAGCTTATCTTCAATTGAATTCGAACAGATTGCCGATACAATCAGTGCACTGCCTTCGCGGGTCGACTATTCCATCCGAATTCAAGGCACCAATGGCGATATGCATAAAATTAAGGTTTACCCAGTTCCCGTTCAACCGTATTTTGACGAGCTAGGTCGTGAGGTTCATTACGATCCAAATAGCGTATACTTAACCTACCAGTCGAGTAGTACCGTTTTTGTGGCAAACTACATGGATATTTACCAGATACTTAGAGATATTTCTTTTTTCACTGAGAGGTAGCGTTGACTTTCGCGTAATTTGCGAATTATTTAATAATATTGAGTTTGCTTGCATAAACATCGTTCAAAGCGATTATGGTATAAAAGGCAACCGTTTAGTAAGCAGTATTAGCTCAAATTTTGTATATTTGCTAACTTAATCTTATTAAGTTTAGAAATTGACTTACTTTTGCTTAATAATCTAAAAAATCTATACGGATGAAATTTGTAGTTTCAAGTACCGAGCTTCTTAGCCACTTATCTGTGGTAAGTAGGGTAATCAGCTCAAAGAATACCCTGCCAATTCTCGATAACTTTCTATTTAACCTCGAAGGTAACGACCTTGAGATTACTGCCTCAGATCTTGAGACAACCCTAACGACAAAAATTAGGCTTGAGAATGTAACCGATGGCGGTCAGGTGGCAATTCCCTACCGTATTCTTGTTGATACTCTTAAAGAGTTTCCAGAGCAGCCGCTTACCTTTGATATCAATGCTCAAAACCTAGCCATTAAGGTTAGTTCCGATACGGGTGAGTTTAACATTGTTGGCCAACCAGCCGAGGATTTTCCTGCTAAAGCAGTAGTTAAAGAGGAGGCTAAAGTTTCGGTTCGGGTTCCTGCACATGCTTTACTTTCAGGTATAACCAAAACCATATTCGCAACTGCCGATGATGAGATGCGTCCGGTGATGAACGGAATTCTGTTCGAGCTATCCGACGAGGCGCTTACCTTTGTTGCTTCCGATGCGCATAAGCTTGTTCGCTACAAGAGGCTCGATGTGAAATCCGATCAAACAAAATCGTTCATCCTCCCCAAAAAGCCAGCGTCGCTACTAAAAAATGTGTTGGTAAAGGAGAACGCCGACGTTATGGTTGAGTTTGACGATAAGAATGCGCTTTTTACCCTTGAGAACTATACCCTGGTTTGCCGTTTGGTTGAGGGTGTTTACCCCAACTACAACTCGGTTATCCCTTCCGATAACCCAAATAAGATGACCATTGATAGGCTCGATTTTTACAACTCGTTAAGGCGTGTTGCTCCGTTTACCAACCAGGCAAGCAATCTGGTTAAGCTATCGCTTAGCGGTAATCAGCTCGAGGTATCGGCACAGGATCTCGACTTCTCAATTTCCGCTTTCGAAAGGATGCAGTGCCAGTACGAAGGCGATGAGATGGAAATCGGATTTAAGTCGGTGTTCCTCATCGAAATTCTAGCCAATATTTCCTCAAGCGATGTTATACTCTCGCTTTCCGATCCATCGAGAGCAGGATTGCTTTTCCCAGCAGTTAATGATAACGAGGACGAGGACGTGCTCATGCTGCTAATGCCAATGATGGTTGGTGCTTAAACATTATAATATTAAACTAAATGCAAGCCGCTATTACCTATCGTAGTGCGGCTTTGCTTTTTTGCAGAATTTTTTTCAGATGGAAATCAACATAAAAAACCCGCTAGTTTTTATCGACCTTGAAACAACAGGTATTGACGTTGTTAACGATAGGATAATTGAAATTTCGGCGCTTAAGCTTATGCCCAATGGCGATACTGAGCTAAAAACGCGTAGGATTAACCCAACCATTCCAATTTCTCCTGAAGCAACGGCTGTTCACGGCATATCAGATAAGGATGTTGAGAATGAACCAACTTTTAAGGAGGTGGCCAAATCGTTGGCTAAATTTATGGAGGGTTGCGACTTGGCTGGCTTTAACTCAAACCGATTTGATTTTCCGTTGCTTGCTGAGGAGTTCTTGAGGGCAGATGTAGATTTTGATTTTCGTAAGCGAAAGTTTATCGATGTGCAAACCATTTTCCACAAAATGGAGAAGCGAACCCTTGAGGCTGCTTATAAGTTTTATTGCAGCAAAACCCTTACCGATGCCCACTCGGCTGAGGCCGATACGTTGGCAACCTATGAGGTGCTAAAGGCTCAGCTCGACAGATATCCAGAACTTGAGAATGATATTAATTTTCTTGCTGAATTTAGTACTCATAACAAAAATGTTGATTTTGCCGGACGAATAGTTTCCGATGAAAACGGAGTTGAGGTATTTAACTTTGGCAAGTATAAGGGGCAGCCTGTTGAGGCAATATTCGAAAAAGAGCCAAGCTATTACGCATGGATGATGAATGGTGACTTCCCTTTGTACACTAAAAAAGTGCTCACTAATATCTATCTAAGGCTAAAACAAAAGTAGCTAGCTTAAAGCTTAGTTCGTTTCAATAATTTCGTACTTGTTCAGCTTTAGGTAAAGCGTATTTCTGCTCACGCCAAGCTTTCGGGCTGTTTTGCTTATGCTACCATCAAGTGCGTAAAAGGCTTTTTCAACCATTTCTTTTTCAATTACATCGAGAGGTTTAATGCGCTCAATAACACGTTGCTTAGCAAGGTTAAGGTGCATTTGTTTGAATTGCCTTTCATTTTTAAATTTTGCAAACATTTCACCCTTGTTCAGTAATACACGCTTGGCAAATTCCTTCATTTCGTTTGCATTCTCTGGCCATTCGTACCTGCGAAGTATGAGTAATATTTTGCGAGGAATACTAGGGATTTGTAGCTTCAGCTCGTTTGCTTGAAGGGTTAATATGTGATCGAATAGGGGAAGCACATCAGCACGTCGTTCTCTTAAGGGTAGAATATGAATGGAGAAGTTTGTTAAAACTGATAAAAGTTCGGCGCTAAATGTTCCATCTTTTACCATTTGCTGAAGATTGGCTGATGTTGTTGCAATTAATCTAATATCTACAAAAGTTGCGTTGTTACAACCTTTGCGTGAGGTTATGCTGCTTCGGAGAGTATTGAGCAGCAGCTGTTGTAGGCTAAGGGGCAAAAGTTCGATGGATTTAATTAACAGGGTTCCTCCGTTCGATTGCTCAATTGCACCAGCACATTCGCCTCTTTTGAGGTGGGTTCGGTAATTGCTCGAAAAGCCCCAAAGTTCCTCTTCCATTTGGGTTTCGGTTAACCCATCTAAATTTGCTATTGTAAGGCCATGCAATTGCCTGTTGCTGGCATTGTGTATTGCCTGGGCAAAAGTTTCCTTACCGCAAGCGGCTTCTCCGCTAATTAGCGCATGCGATTTGCCGTAGGCAATTTTTTTTGCTTTTCTCACCAACCTTTTGGTTATTGGCGATATGGCAATAATATCGTTAAAACTTGTAGAGATGTTTTTGTTGGTGTGTTGGTTGGTAAATGCTAGGGCTTTGGCGAGCGGGGTAAAAGTTAAAAGGAACGAATACGGTTCTTTCCCAATGTTTGTAACATTAAGCCTAAAATACCCAGGTTTTGGAATGGTATTTAAATGAATGTCAAATTTTGCATAGTTTCCGGTTGTGGTAATTTGGCTGGCAATTTTTCTCCATTCCGGGATTATACTCTTAATGTTCTCGTGTGTTGTTCCGTTGCCCGCAAACCCAAAGGTTTGTAGCGTTTCGTTGCTAATAAACTCTATTTGGCCCGATTGCGAGAGAATAGCGTTTGTTTGCTCGTTGTGATTGAGCAATGCGAAGTGCTTTTTTAAAACCTTTTGCATTGCTGCATGTTTTTTTGCTAAATCAAGTTCTTGCTCAATGCCCCTTGCAATTGAAAATAGTAAGGGCTTATAGCCAGAGTTGTTTCCTTTTGTTTGATAACAAATGCTTATTGCACCAATTGTTTCGGCGCAATGCTTAACGGGTACCGATAGGCATTCCCACTCCAAATTATCAGATGATGAAACAAATTGACCACGGCTGCTCCCAAAGGTAAATCCGTTGCCGTAAACCTCATTTATCGATTTGTATAGTATGCTTTTCTTTTGAGGATGGTACCCTAACGAAATGGACAATTCTTCTAACATCTTGTTTGTTGAGCGATGCGAAACAG
>CAZGQZ010000104.1:0-9118 GCA_964527985.1 uncultured Rikenellaceae bacterium
ATAGCAATAAAATCTTTTGCGCTAAGCGATGCTCCACCAATTAGCCCACCATCAACATCGGTTTTGGAGAAAATTTCTTTTGCGTTATCGGGTTTGCAACTTCCTCCGTATAGAATACTTGTTGATTGGGCAATTTCGTTACCGAATTGTTTTTCAACTAGCTGTCTGATAAATGCGTGCATTTCTTGTGCCTGTTCTGGGGTTGCTGTTCGGCCAGTACCAATTGCCCAAACGGGTTCGTAGGCAATAATAACGTTTTTCATTTCGTTGGCACTGAGCTTAAAAAGTACATCGGCAATTTGCTGTTCAACAACTTTAAAATGTTCGTTTGCGTCGCGCTCGTTAAGCTTTTCGCCACAGCAAAAAATTGGCATAAGGCCATTGCTCATGGCTATATTTACCTTTTTTAGTAGGGTTTCGCTATCCTCTTTAAAATACTCGCGGCGCTCAGAGTGACCAATAATAACATGCGATGCCCCAGTTGAGGCGATCATTTCAGCAGAAACTTCGCCGGTGTATGCTCCTTTTTCCCAAGCAGCACAGTTTTGTCCCGATACTTTAATCCTACTTCCAGCCAATGATTGAGCTATAAGCGCTACATGGGTTAGGGGAGGTGCAATAATTAGCTCAACATTATTGGGAGTTGATTTTGATAGCTCCCTTACCTCGTTGGCAAGTTCGTAACCTTGCGCTGGGGTGGTATTCATTTTCCAGTTTCCTGCTACAATTCTTTTTCTCATTGTGTTAGTGTTTATATGTTGCTAATTGATTTTTTTTTGATGCGAGCCTACCCAAAGATACGAAAAAAACATAGATTTTTACGAAAGCCTGATCCTCGGATCGAGCATTGTATAAACAAAATCGACAGCAAAATTTACAATTACAAATACTATTGAAATGGTAAGTACCGATCCGATTACAAGTGGAATATCGTAACTGTTTAGCGCATTCACAACCACGTAGCCTAGCCCTTTCCATCCAAAAATATACTCAATAAAAACAACACCTGCCATAAGCGATGCAAACCATCCCGATATGGCAGAAACGACTGGGTTCATTGAGTTTTTTAGTGCGTGTCGCCAAATAATTCTGCTAAAGGTTAGCCCCTTTGCCTTGGCTGTGCGAATATAATCTTGCGAAAGGGTTTCGAGCATTGAGTTACGCGAAAGCTGAGTAACAATAGCCAAAGGCCTAATGCCAAGTGTGAACACAGGAAGAATTAGGTTTTTAAGCTGCAGGTTAACGCCTTCGCCCATTGGATCAATCTCCCATAGGTTTCCGGTAAGGTTTAGTCCAGTGAAATCTCCTAGCAGGAAAGCGAAAATCCAACCAAAAAGAATCGCTGCAAAAAACGAGGGGATGCTCATGCCAAATGCCGAGAAAACAATTAGACTTCGATCGAGCCAGCTATTCTTGAAAACTGCAGCTAAAATGCCAAGGGCAATTCCGATAGCTGTTGCAAAAACCATTGCCGACAGAGCAAGAATAAAAGTGTTTGGAAGTGTTTCGGCAATTATTGATGATACGCTCTTTCCGCTTTGGTACGATCGTCTAAGGTAAGGTGCTTTAAGGGCAATAGCCCTTTTGTGGTTGAGCGAAATTGAGAATGCAATACTGTATAGGTCTTTATTCAGAAAAATGTAGCTTTGAGGATTGTTTGGGTTATGTATTGAGATTGGCGATAAGTCATTCAAGTATTTTAAGTATTGGGCTGCTGTTGACCTATCGAGTCCTAGGTCGCGCCGAATGGCATTTAGCGATGCCTCATCGGTGCGTTGCCCCATAACCATGCGTGCCGGGTCGCCAGGTATTAAGTTGAAAAGTATGAATACTAATGTTACAACACCCCAAATAACCAGAATGCTGTATAGGAAGCGCTTAATTAAATAGTTTAGCATGGCGTGCTATTGCTTATCGAATTCCTTGGCTTGCTCCCAAATTTCGTTCATCTCATCGAGCGACATGGTTTTTAACGAGCGCCCTTGTTTTATGGTTTTTTGTTCAAGGAAAGCAAAACGTTTCATAAATTTTTTGTTTGTACGTTCAAGCGCTGTTTCTGGGTCGATATTGTAAAGCCTTGCAGCGTTTACCACTGAGAAAAGTAGGTCGCCAAATTCGGCTTCAATTCTTTCTTGGTTTTGGTTGTCAATCTCACTTTTAAGCTCATTAAGCTCTTCGTTAACCTTATCCCAAACCTGTGAACGTTCCTCCCAATCGAAGCCAACTGCTCGAACTTTCTCCTGAATCCTGTTGGCCTTAATAAGCGATGAAAGTGAGCTGGGAACTCCAGACAGAACGGTTTTATTTCCCTCTTTTTCCGACATCTTAATCGTCTCCCAGTTCTTTATCACATCGGTTGCGCTATTAACCTGGGTTTCGCCAAACACATGCGGATGCCGGTAAACCAACTTGTCGCAAAGCTGATTAATAACATCGGTTATGTCAAATAGGTTAGTCTCCGAAGCAATTTTTGAGTAGAAAACGATATGAAGCAGAATATCTCCAAGCTCCTTTTTTACGCCTTGCATATCGCCTTCAATAATTGCATCGGCAAGTTCATAGGTTTCTTCTATAGTTAGGTTGCGAATACTTTCAATGGTTTGTTCTCTGTCCCATGGGCATTTTTCTCTAAGTTCATCCATTACATTCAACAGTCTGTCAAAAGCTTCTAACGATTTTTTCATTGCAGGATGGGTTGACATTAGGTTTGCAAAATTTTACAACACAAAGATAAAAAATTAATTGGGCAAATTCCCTAAAACGCTAATGTTTACCGAGGTGAGACTATAGCTGATTAGCATTTTTTTTATGGTTAGCATATTCTCTACTAGGGCTTGTTTTAGAGAAAAATCATCAAATTTTTATAAAAGGTATTGTTTCGTGTTATATATTTAGCAAAGTGATGCTAATTCTTTTTATAACATGAAGAAATCCATAGTTCCAGCCCGAATAATTATTGCACTTGCTTTTATGCTAGTACATTTTACTTGCTTGTTTGCACAGGAAGAAGAATTGGTCTTTGATCGGATTACTGTTGCTCATGGGCTTTCGCATAATAACGTTTACTCAATTGTACAGGATGATTATGGTTTTTTATGGATTGCCACCCAAGATGGCCTAAACCGATACGATGGCAAAAGCATTGAGATTTTTAGAAATGATGTTGACAATGCTAACTTGCTTTCGAGCAGCAATTTTGGTAAAATACACATTGGAAGCAATGGTTACTACTGGTTTGGTACCTTTGGAGGCGGAATAAATAGGTTTGATCCCATAACAAATACGTTTACAAATTTTTCCTATAGTTCCAGCGATTCAACATCCATTAGCAATAATCAGACTCTATTTATTTTTGAGGACAGTAAGAATACTCTTTGGTTTGGAACCCCCGATGGTGGCCTAAATAGATACAATGCAGCTGATGAGAATTTTACTCGATTTCAGCATGACGTAAATAACGAACATAGCATTAGCGGCAATAGGGCTAAATGTATGTGCGAAACCCCCGATGGAACGCTTTGGGTAGGCACCAATAAAGGCCTGAATAAGTTTAACCCCGAAACGGGCACTTTCGAAAGATTTGTTAATAATCCGGCAGATAAAAGCAGCATTAGCGGTGATTTGGTTCAGAACCTGGTTGCCGACGACGATGGAACAATTTGGATTGTTTTACGCGATGGAGGGCTAAACCACTTTAATCCAACCACCCAAAAATTTACTCGATATCTACACAACCCCTCAGATCCATTCAGCCTTAGCGATAGCAAAGCCGATTGTGTGCTCAAAGATTCGTATGGCAATATTTGGGTGGGTACCTACGATGGCGGGTTAAATAGGTTTGATAGCGAAACAAAACGTTTTTATCATTATCAGCATAATCCGAATAACTGCAATAGTATTAGCAGCAATAGGATTGAATATCTTTTTGAGGATAGTTCAAATATCCTTTGGATAGGTACAAGAGGTGGTGGGGTGAGTAAACTCGATTTAAAACCCAAAAAGTTTTCGCACATTAGGCATAATCCAAATAACGACAATGGTTTGCCACAGCACAACATAATGGCTATATGTAGCGATAAGTTGGGAAATATTTGGATTGGCACCGATGGCGGCGGATTAGTTAGATACAATGCCGAATCGGGTGAATTTATGCATTTTAATAGTAATGATATTATCAGCGGCAAGAGGGTTTGGTCCGTTCTTGTCGATTCTGAAGGGGTAATTTGGGCAGGTACTTATGGCGATGGTCTTTTCAGAATTGAGCCATCAGCACATGGTTATAGCATAGAGCAATACAAGCACAATTCCTCAAATCCGCAGTCGATTAGCAATAATCAGGTTAACGTTATTTTTGAGGATGATGAACGGAATATCTGGTTGGGAACGGCCAGGGGGTTAAATCGAGTGGTAAAACATGATAATCCCAAAAACATCACGTTTAAATCATTTTTACATAGCCAGTACTGCAAAGTTTTTCGAACTACCGATAATTACGTAAACTCAATAATTCAGGACAAGAAAGGGCGAATATGGATTGGTTCCTATCAAAGTGGACTATACCAATTTAATGAAGAGGATGAAGAGTTTAGGCAATTTATCCCAAAGGTTAATGACTCGCTTCAGTTTGTAAAAGATCTAAAGTTGCTTTCTGTATATGAAGATTCGCAAAACAACTTTTGGGTACTAACCGAAGCGCGCGGTGTACTTAAATTCGATACTGAACAGGCCACATATATTGAGCATCCGAATAATATTCGGCTTAAGAATAATATGATGATTGGTATGCTTGAGGATGATTTTCGAAATTTATGGATTGTTGGTACTCAGGAGTTATACCAGTTCTCATTGCTAGATACCAGTTTTAGCGCATACTCCTTTTCTGATGGGGTTGAAGTTGATGGGTTTTCGCGTAATTCATTTCACAAGAGTAAAAACGGTAATCTTTACTTTGGCGGAAACGCTGCCCTAACCTATTTCCATCCAAATCATTTGGTTAAGAATAGTCATATTCCCTCAGTGGTTATTACTGATTTTAGCATAATGAACTCGAGTATATGGAATAAAAAGCTGGTTCCTTTTGCTAGCTACTCTAAATCGGGTGAGGTTATTAGGCTTACACATAACGATTATTTCTTTACCATTCATTTTGCTGCATTGGATTTTTCAAATCCATCCAAAAATAGGTATAAGTATAAGCTCGAGGGATTTAATAAAGATTGGGTTGAAATTGGAAATACTCAGCAGGCAACATTCACCAATTTAAACGCAGGCAGCTACACGTTCAAGGTAATGGGTAGTAATAACGATCAGGTATGGAACCTCTTGCCCATTGAGCTAAATATTCGCATAAAGCCTCCAATTTGGAAAAGAACATGGTTTGTAGTAATAGAAGTCCTTCTTTTAGCAACACTTATCCTGTTCTTTATTCGCTACAGAACTTATCGCTTACGGGTAGAGAAAGCCATTCTTGAAGAAAAAGTTAATGAGCGAACATCGGAGCTAAACGAAAAAAACGAAGAGCTAGAGCTTGCTCTGATTACCCTAAAGAAAACCCAAACTCACTTAATTCAATCAGAAAAAATGGCATCGGTGGGTGTGTTAACGGCAGGAATATCGCACGAAATAAACAATCCGCTAAACTATATACATGGCAGCGCTTCGGTTATTGAAAAATATACACGACAGCATCTTAAAGAGCACGAAAATGAGCTGCTGCCACTGATTGACATCATTAACGAGGGGATTATAAGGGCAACAAAAGTGGTGCAGTCGCTCGATCAGTTTAGCCGAACTACCGATAGCTTTAACGAATTGTGTAGCATAAACTCCATACTCAATAATTGCATTTACATGCTCAAAGGACGATTTGGCAGTAGGATAGAAGTGGAAATTGCTTACTCTGACAAGCTTCCTAAGGTTAAAGGAAATGCCAGTAGGCTGCATCAGGTATTCTTTAGTATTCTTGTAAATGCCGAAGAGGCAATTACTGATTCGGGAAAAATTACAATTTCCACATTCAGCAAAAAGGGATGGGTTTACATACAAATTACCGATAATGGCATAGGAATAAGCAAGTCGAGTTTAAACAGGGTTACCGATCCGTTTTACACAACAAAAGATCCGGGTGAGGGCATTGGGCTAGGTTTATCAATAGCCTACTCAATTGTGAACGAGCATGGGGGGCAGCTGTCATTCGAGTCTGAAGAGGGGAAAGGTACAACGGTTACGCTTGCTTTTCCTGCTTTGGGATGAGATTAGGCAAGTTTCTACCCAAAGTTTACCCGAACAACCCCGCCAACCTTTAGGTTGAGTAGTTCGCTTGCATAGCCATTCCGTATGGCCACTTCGAGTAGGTTTGCCGAATTGAATAGGGCTAACAGCTCGCCTTGCTCAACTTCGTTGTAGCTATTGCTTAGCTTGCTTACCTTATTATGGTTGCTTTGTACAAAAATGTTGTATGCTCTGTTCTGCCCAACCCTCTCAAAAAGATTTTTAGAAATATTTGTTATCGCATTGCGATAAGAGTCGATATAGATTATGCTACCGCTTATAACCGATTCGTCAATGGTGGCTCGTAGTGAAATTCGCTGTTCAAACTCATCTGTTTTTTTACCAATTTTATCAAGTTCAACTCCATTGGCTAATTTTTTTGCTGCTTCAACAAACATGCTTGCCGATTCAAAGCTACTTATACTATCACTTTCAATGGCAAATACTAGCTCGGGCGGTGTGCTAAACATTAATCCTATCATTCCGTTATCCGGAATAATAAAGAAATGGTTGTTGTAGCTAAAGGCAAGCAACCTCGACGATTTGTTTGAGTCGCTATTAACCAAAACCAAATGAATTGTTCCACTTGGAAAGCTGCTGAAGCTGTTCTTCACAATAAATGCAGCGTTGTTTATGTTGAAGCTGGGGATATCATGGGTTATGTCAATAACCTGAGCATTTGGTACCGACGAAAGCAGGCTTCCCTTGAGCACACCACAATAATAATCGTGCTGGCCCCAGTCGGAGGTGAGCGTTATTACCTGTTTCCTTTTTGTTTCGTCCATACTCAGCAAATTGCTAGCAAATTTGGCTAAAAAATAGCATTGTGCGAAATTTAACTTGTAACATTTTTTTGCTTATCCATTTGGCATTATTAGTAAAAAGTAATAAATGCCAAAACATGCGCTTGTAACAAGGGTTAATTGCTTGTTTTTACTACTTTTGTATTGCTTTTGATATTGTGTATTTAACAACGAAAATTTGTAAATGAACGAGAGGCTTATTCTAATTGAGGGTATTGATCCCTTAGCACTTTTTGGTGTAAACAACACAAATTTTAATCGTATTGCCGAGCATTTTCCCAAGCTAAAGCTTATTGCTCGTGGCGATGAGATTAAGGTGTTAGGTGAGGAGAAAGAAATTCAGCTGCTAGAGGAGAAGGTTAATAAGATGATTGACTTTTTCAGAAAGTATAATCGGCTTACCGAAGATAACGTTAAGGATTTTTTGAATGAAACTGATGATAGCCTTTCGCAAGCAGAGGAGGATTTTGGCGATACGCTGGTGTTTGGCAATAACGGCAGGATTATTAAAGCCCGAACAGTAAACCAACGTATGCTCGTTGATAAGTACAGCGAAAACGATTTACTTTTTGCCATTGGCCCTGCGGGTTCGGGAAAAACATATACTGCAATTGCCCTTGCGGTAAGGGCACTAAAAAATAAAGAGGTTAAGCGAATTATTCTTACTCGTCCTGCTGTTGAGGCGGGTGAGCGCTTGGGTTTCCTACCCGGCGATTTAAAAGAAAAACTCGATCCGTACTTACAGCCCTTGTATGATGCGCTAAACGACATGATTCCGGCTCGTAAGCTAAACGACTATATGGAAGAGGGAGTTGTGCAAATTGCTCCGTTGGCATACATGCGCGGTCGAACGCTCGATAATGCTTTCGTAATTCTCGATGAGGCACAGAACACCAGCATGAACCAGATGAAGATGTTCTTAACGCGCATGGGGAATAACGCAAAATTTATAGTAACAGGCGATATCACACAAATTGACTTACCCAAAAAGGAGGATTCGGGTTTAATACCTACTCTGAAGTTGCTAAAGGAAATTCCCGGTTTGTCGGTTATCTATTTCGATTCGCGCGATATTATTAGGCATCGCTTGGTTAAGTACATTGTACACGCTTTCGATAAGCTATCGAAAAAGACTGAAGAAGATTCTAACCATCAAAAATCATAAATCCCATGAGTAAAGCAATTGTTAAAACCGATTACAAGTTTCCTGGTCAAACTAGCGTATACCACGGTAAGGTGCGCGACGTGTACTCACTAGCCAACGATGTTTTGGTAATGATTGTTTCCGACAGAATCTCTGCATTCGATGTAGTTCTTCCCAAAGGCATTCCTTTTAAGGGGCAGGTGCTTAACCAAATAGCCTCAAAATTTCTCGACGCCACTAGTCACATTGTACCAAATTGGAAAATCGCTTCGCCCGATCCAATGGTAACCATAGGGCACAAGTGTGAACCTTTTCCCATTGAGATGATAATTCGGGGGTATTTAACGGGCAGCTCATGGCGAGAGTATAAAAAGGGAGCGAGAGAAATTTGTGGTGTACCCATTCCAGAAGGCATGAAGGAGCATCAGGCTTTTCCAAAGCCAATAATTACTCCTACCACTAAAGCCGAGCAGGGTGAGCACGATGAGAACATTTCGCGCGAAGAGATTTTACGACAAGGGCTTGTTTCCGAAGAGGACTACCTTAAACTCGAAGAGTATACCTATAAGCTCTTTGAGCATGGCTCAAAGATGGCTCGCGAGCGGGGTTTAATTCTGGTTGATACGAAGTATGAATTTGGGAAAAAGGATGGAAAAATCTATCTAATCGATGAAGTTCATACTCCCGACTCATCTCGCTACTTCTACCTCGATGGATATCAAGAACGATTCGACAATGGAGAACCACAGCGTCAGCTTTCAAAGGAGTTTGTTCGTGAGTGGTTAATGGAGAATGGATTTATGGGTAACCCGGGTCAAACTGTTCCTGAAATGACCGATGAGATTGTTGAGAGCATCAGCAATCGTTACATTGAGCTTTACGAGCATATAATTGGTGAAAA
>CAZGQZ010000105.1:0-9023 GCA_964527985.1 uncultured Rikenellaceae bacterium
TTTTACTTTACGCTTCGCAGTTTTAAGCTTCGAAATAAACTTCTTCCAGGCCTTTAGCTCGGGAACATTGCCCACTGGCAATTTAAGCGTTTGTAATACAAATTGATCGAGTTTCTCTTTTTGCATTAGCAAAGGAACCTCATATATTGTAGATACATCGATTGATTCAACAACAGCATCGAGGCTAACGTTACAGAAAAGGGCAACCTTTTTTCTTATATCATCGGTTAACGGATGCTCGGTGCGTAAAACAAGCACATCGGGCTGAATACCGTTCTCAAGCATAACCTTAACGGAGTGTTGGGTTGGCTTTGTTTTAAGCTCACCCGATGCAGCCAGGAATGGTACGAGGGTTAAATGAATAAAAACAGAGTTTGATGGGCCTAACTCCCATTTTAGCTGACGAACCGCTTCAATGTATGGCAACGACTCGATATCACCAACAGTACCTCCAATTTCGGTTATAACAACATCAAATTTATTCTTAGTTCCCAATATTTTAATTCTGCGCTTTATCTCATCGGTGATGTGCGGGATAACCTGAACGGTTTTTCCGAGGTACTCTCCTCTCCTCTCCTTATTAATTACCGACTGGTAAATACGGCCAGTAGTTACATTATTCGATTGGGTAGTGTGTGTGTTTAAAAAGCGCTCATAATGCCCTAGGTCGAGGTCCGTTTCGGCACCATCCTCAGTTACATAGCATTCGCCATGCTCATATGGATTAAGCGTACCCGGATCGACATTGATATACGGGTCGAGTTTTTGTATTGTAACTGAATAGCCTCTGCTTTGAAGCAGTTTGGCTAGCGAGGCTGATATGATACCTTTACCCAATGAGGATGTTACCCCACCAGTTACAAAAACATACTTTGTATTGTGTGGCATGGCTACAAAATTATTTTAAGAATAATACTGGGTTAATCCATACTATCGATAAGGCGTATCTTCTCTTCAATCATCTTCATCTCGTTACGAGCCTTCTCTATTTTTCGCTCAACATCCTTAATAAGCTGTTCGGCATTTTTGCTTTTAGCAAAAAAACCAATGTTATTCTCCCAAAGTATAATATCATTCTCGAGCTGCTTAAGCTGGTTAAATAGCTTATCGCGCTCAAAGCGAATTTTATTATCGCCCTTTGGATTTCCTTGGATTGAGTCGATTTTGGTTTTAAACTTTAGCAAATTTTTACGAGAGTTATCAATTTTAAGGCTTTCAAAATGCTTGTTAATGGCCTCCCTGTAGCTATTTTGCAGCTCGTCTTTCTTCTTAATTGGCACAAAGCCAATTTCGGCCCATCTGCGCTGAAACTCCTTAAGAGCCTTCAGGCACTCTTCTACATTATCAGTTATCTGAAAACTATTAATTTCGGTAATAAGCTCTTCCTTCGCTTTTAGGTTATCCTCGTATTTGCTATCCACTTTTTCGAAATGTTGCGATTTTCGCTCGAAGAAGTAGTCGCAGGCTGCCCTAAATCGCTTCCAAACCTCATCGCTATGCTTGCGGGGTACAGGACCAATCTCTTTCCAACGCTTTTGAAGATTGATTAGCTCGTCGGTTGTTTTTTTCCACTCGCTGCTCTCCTTCAAACCCTCTGCTTGTATGCAAAGTTCAGTTTTAAGCTGAAGGTTATTAGTCTGCTCTTCGCGCGCGTCGTGGTAAAACTCACGTTTGTTATTGAAGAAGGTATCGCAAGCAGCACGGAATCGTTCATATATCTTGTTGTTATCCTTTTTGGGAGCAAAGCCAATTGTTTTCCAAACCTTTTGCAACTCAATCATCTCTTTTGAAAACTTGTTCCACTCTTTGGCCGAATTAATTACTTTGGCGGCAAGCTCTTCAGCACTTTCGCAAAGCGCTTTTTTGGCTTCAAGGTTAGCCTTTTGCTCCTCTCTTAACCCTTCAAAATGCTCCTGATGCTTTTTGTTTATGGTAGTGGTTACCTCTTTAAAGCGTTCCCAAATTTCTGTTCTATTCTCGCTAGGAACAGGACCAATCTCACGCCATTGGTTATGATACTTTTGCAGCTTTTTAAATGCGTTAACTATTGAAGGTTCAAGAAGTAGCTCCTCCGCTTTCTCGCAAAGCAATATCTTCTCCTCGAGGTTTTTCTTAAGATCCAGGTCTTTAAGCTCTTTATTTATCTTTACGTAATCGTAAAAATTCTGAACGTGATGATGATACGTTTCCCATAAATCGTTAAGGCTTGCTTGTGGAACAGGGCCAACCTCACGCCATTTCTGTTGAAGCTGCCTAAAATCTTGGAAGGTTTGGTTAACCGATTCATTCCGATTCACTAATTCCTTTATTTCCTCAATTATAGCCTGTTTTACCTCAAGGTTTTTGGCTTTCTGGTCTTCAAGTTCTCTGTTGAAAATTGATTTCTTATCGCGATACTGCTTGAGCAACTCCTTTATTTGTGGTTCAACTGCGTCTTCGGGAGTTTGAAACTCTTCAATACTTCCGCCAGCCTCAACCCACTCCTTACGCTTAAGCTCGTTTTCGGCCTTATGCTTTTTGTAAAAGTTTATTTTGATGCTTTCAACATCAGCGCGAATCCTATTAACTGGCTTATTCTCTATAAGCTCAGCTAAACGAATTGCTAATTCTTCTTTGCTAAGCTTTGAGTAATCTACTTGTTCACGTGGTTCGGTACTCTCTTCATCATGGTCTTCCTCTTCATCTTCATCCTCTTCGGCATCAACATCTTCGTCGTCATCTGAACTATCTTCACCTTTAGCAGCTATCTCCTCTATAGGAGATTTTTCTTCACCCTTTGGCTCTTCTTGCTGCTCATTGTCTGCGCTGGCATCATTGGGCGCATTATGTTTACTATCGTCCTTGTTTGTGTCCTCAGTAATATTGGTTGAGGTTTCATCATCAACAATACTCTGCTCTTCAGGTTTTTGAGCCTCGTTTGGGCTATTGGTAGAATTACTAGTAGCTTCGGCATCGCCGAACTGATCGTTACCGATCGGATCCTTCTGGTCTTTACTTTCCATGATAAGAGTTTTAACTATCTTTTAGTCAACAAAAAAAGAGAAACGAAAACTATGCATTTTCAGCTTACGAAAATATATAATATGTGCTAATACTCAAAGTTTTTTAAGAAAAAACGGAGGTTCCAGGAAATATTTACACTACTAATTTAAAAAAAATGCTCAGGCCTTATTCTTAACCTGAGCATTACAAAATTCAATTGCCCCCGAATTAGCTAACTTCAATACTACGAGGTGGCTTTACTTTTGCCTCTTCTCTTTTTGAGAGGGTTAGGGTTAAAATCCCATTTTTATATTCAGCGTCAATCTTTTCGGTATCAACCGAGCGGCCCAGGGTGAACGAGCGACTAAACTCGCATTTACTAAACTCATTTAATAGGTAAGTTACCTGATCTTGATTTTCGTTGCTTGCTTTTGCCGAAATGGTTAGCACATCTTTTTCAACATTAATTGTGAACTCATCTTTACTGAACCCTGGAGCCACAAGTTGAATCAAATAACTCTCGGCTTCTTCAACAATATTAACGGCTGGTAAGTTTTTGCAATCGGTAACGTATTGGTCAACGGCTCGTGCAAAACCTTTAACAAAATCGCCATATTCGTTTCTGTGTGGAGTTGAATTTACCGCACTTGGGCGTGTGATGCTTAGTAGTGTCATAGCTATAGTTTTTAATTAGTTATCATTTTTATTGTTCTGATAATTGATTCATAAAAAATATACCAAACACAAGAATGCGCCATATCGTCACAAGCAAAACGAAGTGTGCGCCATAATGTCTCGACAGGATAAGTTTATTATTACATAGAAAAATTATATGGTTGATGTACAATTTTGTTTTAGCTTTGCGTTCTCTATAACTAGGTTGATTAACTCTAGCAAAAAAACAATACTAATACAAACCTCTTCATACTTGAGCGTGCATTTCAGAAGTTTAAAATTCATATTTGTCCTTTTACTAGTTGCTTTATATTCAAGCATATTTGGACAAAACACTATTACAATTAGCGGTAATATTACCGATGAGGATGGTCTTCCAATACCACACGTTAACATTTTTGTTGAAGGAACAACCCAAGGAATTGCAGGTAATGCAAAGGGCGAATATTCCATTGAAATTGACGTTGCCGATTCAGTGCTAATATCCTATTCGGCGCTAGGATTTACTCGGAAAACACTCACATTTTACCCGAAAGGTAAACGTCAGTTAAATCAAGATGTAACCCTACTTCCATCGGTTAGTTCGCTTGAAGAAGTGTCGATAACCACTTCGCATCGGAGGTTTGGGAATATTGAAAGGATTAACCATCGAGATATTGAATTTCTGCCCGATGCATCGGGTAATTTTGAGTCGATACTCAAATCGCTTCCAGGAGTCTCATCCTCAAATGAGCTTAGCTCACAATACTCAGTTAGAGGTGGAAACTTTGATGAAAACCTAGTTTACGTTAATGATATTGAAATATACAGGCCATTTCTTATTCGTTCGGGTCAGCAAGAGGGTTTAAGCTTTATTAACTCCGATATGGTTGATGGTGTTGAGTTCTCGGCAGGAGGCTTTAACGCCGAGTATGGCGATAAAATGTCATCTGTTTTAAGCATTAAATACCGACAACCAACCGAGAATAGTGCCAGAGCCGAGGTTAGCCTACTTGGTGCAAATGGACTAATTGAGGGTGTGGGAAAGAACAAAAACTTTAGCCACCTTACGGGAGTTCGATACAAAACATCGCAATACCTGCTCTCAACCCTCGATGTTGGTGGCGACTATACGCCTGTGTTTATTGATATTCAGTCGATATTAGCTTACCGATTCTCACCAAAATTCAAGGTTAGCGTTTTAGGTAACGTCTCAGCCAATAGCTACCAGTTTGCACCCGACGTTCGAGAAACCCGATTTGGATCGTTTACAAATGCGCTACAGCTAAAAGTTTTTTATGAGGGACAAGAGCTTAATAGCTTTAGAACCATTCAGGGTGCAGCAACTGCCGAATATCGTCCTACCGAAAAAAGCATGCTTAAGCTTATTGGCAGCGTATACTCTGCCACTGAAGCAGAAACCTTCGATATTCTGGGACAGTATCTTTTAAATGAGCTAGACAACTCGTTAGGATCTTCAACCTATGGAGACAGCCTCATTAATGTTGGCGTTGGAGGATTTTTAAATCATGCCCGTAACTTCCTGTATGCCAATTTTTACCGGATTGAGCATTTAGGCTCAAATATCACTAAGAAGAATACAACCAAATGGGGAGTTAGATACCAGTTCGAAAGCATTGAGGATAGAATTAGCGAATGGGATCTGATTGATTCATCGGGCTATGCAGTTCCTTATAATGGTGAAAACTTGCTACTGTCCTACTCATTAAAATCATCTAACAAAATAGCTTCGCACAGGGTTAGCGGCTACGTTCAAAACAGCAACAAGCTGAACTTAAGCATTGGTGAGCTAACTACAACTGCTGGTATACGTTTTAACTACTGGAGCTTTAATAATGAGTTTACAGTTAGCCCAAGGGCTAACATAATGCTAAAACCCGATTGGCAAAGCGATATTGCTTTTCACATTTCGGGAGGATACTACCATCAGCCTCCTATTTACAAAGAGCTGAGGTTAGCCAATGGGAGCATTAACCATGATATAAAAGCACAAGAGTCAATTCATGCAGTATTTGGTATTGAGTACCTCTTTAGCGCTTGGAATAGACCCTTTCGGTTTCAAACCGAGCTGTACTACAAACACCTCGAAAACCTTATTCCATACAAAATTGATAATGTTAGAATACAATACGCTGGACAAAATTTAGCCAAAGGGTATGTTCAAGGAATCGATTTTAAGGTAAATGGCGAATTTGTTGAGGGAGCCGAATCGTGGGCAAGCTTATCGATAATGAAAACCTATGAGGATATTCAAGGTGATAGCTTTGAGCAGAATGGAAAAACAATCTACCCAGGTTACTATCCACGTCCTACCGACCAGCGTTTTAGCATTGGTGCATTTTTTCAAGATTTTATCCCCGGAAACCCAACCTACAAGGTTCACCTAACGGGTTACTTTGGGTCGGGGTTACCTTTTAGCATGCCCCAATCGGAACGATACGATATAGTTGCCCGCATGCCTGCATACAAGAGGGTTGATATAGGTTTTACCAAAGTTTTTGTGGCCAAGGGAGTTGCTACTGGTAAATTTTTGCGAAACAAAACGTGGATAAAAAGCATGTGGATTGGTGCAGAAGTATTCAACCTATTCGATTTTAAAAACACGATCTCGCACCTTTGGGTTCAAACGGTATCGAACCAGAATAACGAGTCGGGCATGTACGCTGTACCAAACTACCTAACTTCACGGAGGATAAACGTTAAGCTCTCGGCAAAATTCTAGCATCTAATTTTCGCTTACCTACTATCTCTAATCCGTTTAGTTTGCTATATTGCAAGCTAATTACAGATCGCACATTTCTGCATTTATATTGTATGACACACCAACTATCGGATATTAACCTTTTAAGCATACCCGAATATAGCAGCAATGGTGAATACTTAGCTACTATTGTTTTGATATCAGCATTAGTTTTAGGAGTATTCTTTTTTGTTGCACTTATCATCATTCGCAGGCATTATAAACAAAAGATTATTGAGCTTGAGCAACGTATCTTAATATCGCAGCTTAACCCTCACTTTATATTTAACTCGTTAACAGCTATTCAGAGTTACATTTTTCGGAACGAACCTTACTACGCGGGAAAATACCTTGCAAACTTCTCGAAGCTTATTAGGCTTATCCTAGAAAACTCGAGGCAGCAATTCATTCCAATTGCCAAAGAAAAGGAAACCCTAAACTACTATCTCGACCTTCAAGCATTTAGGTTTGATGGCAAATTTGACTATACAATTAGCATAAGCCCTGATATTGACGAAGAACATTTTCACGTACCCCCTATGCTTGCTCAACCTTTTATTGAAAATTCCATTGAACATGGTATTATCCATTTAGGGTATAAAGGAAAAATTGACGTAAGGTATTCCCTCAAAAACGACAAGCTAATTGTTGAAATTGAGGATAATGGAATAGGCATAGGTAAAGCACAAGGAGCAAAAAATGATAAGTGGGAAAAGCACAAATCATTGGCAACGCTAATAACTCAAGATCGTTTAAAAAACCTTAAAAAGGTTTATGGCAAAACAGTTAAAATGCATATTGAAGACCTTTCGGCAAAAGACTCAACAAATAAACAAGGTACGCTAATAACATTTACCATTCCTCAAATAGTTAGATAAAACTTTATGATAACAGCAGTAATAGTTGACGATGAAAAACCTGCCAGAGAAGCTCTGACTAACATGCTGAAGATTTTTTGCCCCGATGTGAAAATCATTGGAGAAGCTGATGGAGTAGAATCTGGCGTTGAATTAATTAGCAAATTGGAGCCCGATACCGTTTTTCTCGATATTCAAATGCCCGATGGTACAGGTTTCGACCTTTTAAAGGAGTTCGCCTCAATTAACTTTAAATTCATTTTTATTACTGCTTACCAAGAGTATGCAATACAAGCCTTTAAGTTTAGCGCAATAGATTACATTTTAAAACCAATTGATCCATCGGATCTGATTGCCGCTGTCGAAAAACTCCAGGAATCAGTTCTTAACGAGGATACCAACAAAAAATTTCAAACTTTTATTGAGAACATTCAGTGGCACGAGAAAAACCCAAAAAAAATTGTACTTAAAACCTTTGAAACGGTTATAGTAGCAGAAAAGGAATCGATAGTAAGATGCGAATCGGAGAATAATTATACTATGTTTTATTTTACCGATAAGCCTAAAATACTTGTCTCAAAAACGCTAAAAGAATTCGAGGATCTACTATCCGCATCAGGCTTTTTCAGGGTTCATCAGTCACATCTCATTAACCTAACCTATGTTAGTAAGTTTAAACGCTTCCCCGAGAGTCACGTGATACTGACCAATGGTGAAAAAGTTCCCGTTTCTATTCGTAAAAGAGAAATATTAGCCAAACTACTTAAAGGCAAAATACAATAAATATCATTTTTATTTAAATTAATTGGCGCATAAAGCTATAAGAGAGTATTATTTTAGTTTTTTATAAAAATTAATATCTTTACTAGTCATTCGCGTTTGTAAAAATATGGATATGAAGAGCCTAATAGTAAAGTTTTGTATAATTGCTGCAATTCTTAGTTTATTTACCGATCAATCCATTGGCGCTAATTTCAATATTGTTTCAGAGCAAAAACCGCAAGAGTTAGTAGACTCACTCAATAACCTTTCATACCAAAACCGCAGAAGCAATCCGCGGCTTTCGCTTGAGTATGCCTTAAAAGCATACGATGCCTGCTCAAAACTTAATTACCAGGAAGGGCTAGCTTTTGCAATTCATAACCTTGGAACTGCAAAGGCTGTACTCGGAAATTTTGAAAAGGGACTAGAAGACCTGCTTACCGCTTCACTCATCAGAGAAGAAATTAATGATTTAGATGGCCTAGTATCGACCTATAACAATATTGGCTTTGTATTTTCCGAAATTAGCAACGATGACAAAGCCCTTGAATACTACGAGAAAGCGCTCGAAGCACAGAAGAAAACAGGCAAAACAAAAGATGTTGGTATTATACTTAACAATATTGGGCATGTTCACTTTCGAAAACAAAATTATGAGCAAGCCCTAAACTATTTTTACCAAGCGTTAGAGGTAAACAAATCGGACGATGATGAAAGAGGAATTGGTGCCAGCAAAAGCAATATAGGCAATGTATACCGTTCCATAGGTGAACATGATAAAAGCCTTAAATATCATCTCGAAGCGCTGGAAGTTGGACAAAGATTTAACGATAAATACGGAGTAATAAGCACACTTAGATATATTGCTCAAGACTACATTAAACTCAATAATTTGGATAAAGCGCTCCGCTATGCTCAAATGAGTTTGGATCTTGCGCAAGAAATTGAATCAAAGGGCGAAGAAAAAAATGCGGTTGAAATTCTTGCTCAAATTTATGAGCAAAAAG
>CAZGQZ010000106.1:0-8931 GCA_964527985.1 uncultured Rikenellaceae bacterium
GCTTTTGCGCAAGGATTTGCCACATATAAAAAGTTTAACTTTATTGTTGGTACACGTTTCGATGAAAATTCAATTTACGGATCGAGCTTTAACCCCCGATTTGCAATGCAATACAAGGTTAGCAAAAGCCTAACCTTACTTACCTCTTTTGGCTTGGCATATAAAGCTCCTCCACCCTCACTAACCTACCGATCGCTGGCATACATTCCATTGGATGATCCAAACGGAATAAAGTACATTACTTTGCCAAATTCAAATCTAAAACCTGAGGGCTATAAATCGCTTGAACTTGGTGTTTTAGTTAAACTTGGAGATAACTTTAGCACAAATCTTTCGGGCTTTTTTAACGAGATAACAAACCCAATAATTAGCACAAGTGTACCCGTTGATATTCAGAAGTATCCGTTTGCAGTAGCAGCAAACGATAGCCTTTGGGCATCTACATTTATTAACTCGCCAAAAGCAGTTTCGCGACTATATGGCGTGCAGGCTACTATTCGGTTAATGAATATTGTGAAAAAATACAACATGCATGGCGAGTTGAACTTATCGCTCTCTAGGCAATCCGAGGAGGCTCCCGAGCTAGTTGAGTTTATCGTTTCGAATATTCAGCTAATGCCAAAACACATGGGGCAGTTAAGCCTTTGGGCACAACCACATAAAAACTTTACTTTTAGAACAGACATGGTTTGGATGACAAAATGGTTGAGAGTGCTCATTCCCTTTGAGTCGTTGTACTCAAAACTATTTTCAGATGTTGATGGTTTTTTTACGCTTGACTTTTCGTCAACCATTAAGCTTGATAGTAACCTAATGATAATGCTAAAAGCTAAAAATTTGCTTAACGAGAAGTACAGCGGGTTTGTGTACCCAGGCCTTGAATATGGAATGCCCTACAGCCCTCAGGTTGGACGAAACTTTACGATAGGATTATCCTACACTTTTAACTAAATGTAAATGGCTTTAAAACGTTACATATTAAATATATGTTATTGCAAATTGCTATTTATACTGCTATTTACAATGCTTATATCCAATAATCTTTTCGCTCAAAAATCATCTACAGAAAATAGCAATTGTAGCGAAATATATAAGCAAATAGTTGAAGTTGATTTAAGCACAACGACTAAGAATTACGAACAGCTAGAGTCAGAGCTAATAGTATTAATCGATTTTGCATCACAAGATTCATGCATTAAGGCGCTTATTGAAGGCTATCGATTACAATCGAAATTGAATTTGGCACAGGGTAGCATTGAAAATTCGATGGTTAGTAGCCTAAATGCACTGGCAATTGCTGAAAAGCATGAGCAAAAAAAGGTTATTCCCAGTATTTATATCGATATGGCCGATGCCTATTTTGAAAATAGTATTTACCCTAAGGCTGCTGAATACTACAAGCTAGCTTACAAGGCTAACGAAGAGCTCAAAGATTATTCATTAAGCGCTTATCTTCTTGAAAATATGGGAATTTCGTATTATAGCTCTTCTAATCTCAACGATTCCAAAACGGCCTATAAAACCCTGATTGAAAATGCTGAAATGCTCAATATAGAAGACTCGCAGAAGATAAGAGCTTTGCACAAGCTTATTATAATTGACAAAGAATCCGAAAATTTCAAGAGCGCGCTCTCCTCTGCAAATTCACTTCTTAGCATCATGCAAAACGCTGACGATTCGTTAGGTCAAGTAATTGCGCATAACAATATTGGTTATCTGTATTTTATGCTAAATGGATTTGATGAGGCACTTTATAGTTTTAAGCAAGCACTCGATATTGCCAAACTGCAAAAGGTAAATAATAGCCTTATGGCCAATTTGTATTGCAATATTGGAGTTTGTTACCAAAATTTAAACACCTATACAAATGCCATTGCAAGCATAAATAGCGCTTTAGCATTTCTCGATCCTAACAAAAAACCGGATCAGTATGCCGAAACTCTGAATACGCTAGCCTGGATCTATTTCAAGAAAGGCGATCTTTATAACGCATCGAAACGTAGTAAGGAATCAATAGTATGGGCAAAAAAAGCGCTTAATCCAATCATACTTGCTGAATGCTATAAAACCTATAGTACATTGCTAAAAGCAGGTAACGACCCCATAGCCGCCCTTGAGTTTTACGAGCTTTACTCTCACCTTCGGGACTCTGTTGCCCTCGTGGAGCGAATTGAAGAAAATAGCGCCGACGATTTACTTGCTCAGTTTGAAAAAGCAGAGAAAGAACAAAAACTTTACATTGCCGATAGAGAGATGCAGGAGCTAATGTTAAAACAGCTTCGGTTAGAATCTGAGAGGCGAAAGCAGGAAATTCTCATCCTAAAAAGGGAGAAAGAAATGCAGCAGCTCGAGAGCGAGAAAGCCTATCAATCGTTGGAATTAGTAAAACGCGAGCAAGAAGCTGCTCTGCAAAAATCAACCATTAAAAACTTAGAACAAGCAAATGAAATTAAAGAATTTCAAATAAAACAGAATGAAGCTGAAGAGAAACAGCGCAAAAGAGAAATTGAGCTACTACAAATTGAAAAAGAGCGTCAACAACTTGTTATTGAAAAGGAAAAAGAGATACGAAAAAGAGCAATATGGATGCTTGTTCTTAGCTTTTTAGTTCTTGCTCTGGTTATATTTGGTTTATTTACAACTAGAAAAAAGAACCGGTTACTTGCCAAACAAAAACAAGTAATTGAGCAAAAGAATACTAAACTTGAACAAGCCAACAAGGATATCCTAGAAAAGAACTATCAGCTAAGCGAACTTGCCGAAGAAATTAGAGCTCAAAATGAGGAAATAACAACCCAAAAGGAGCTAATTGAGGATAAGAACAAGAGTATTACTGACAGCATACAGTATGCTAGTCTGATCCAAAGCGCTGTGCTACCAAGTATCGACGAGCTGGCTCAATGTTTCTCCGACTCATTTATCCTCTACAAACCTCGCGATATAGTTAGTGGCGATTTTTGGTGGTTCTTAAAAACTCAAAACAGAGCTATACTGGCTGTTGCCGATTGTACAGGGCATGGAGTTCCCGGGGCATTCCTAAGCATGTTAGGATCAACTCTACTATCGGAAATTGGAACTCAATACCCCAACATCACCTCAAGTAAGCTACTCGACGAACTACAAGCAAGAATGGTCAATGCTCTTGTTCACGATAAAAGGGCTAACCCGCAACGTGACGGGATGGACATTGCCGTTTGCATATTTAATGATAACTCAAATGAGGTTGAATTTACTGGTGCAAATAACCCTCTTTATATACTAAGAAATCAAGAGGTTATTGTTTTTAAGGCTGATAAAATGCCTATAGGTTTACGCGAGGGGAAATCGGCATCGAAGAGATTTACTTTGAATACAATTAACTACCTGCCAAACGACAGGTTTATTATGTTTTCAGATGGGTATGCCGATCAGTTTGGAGGTGAAGGCAATAGAAAATTGATGTATAAAAACTTCAGGAATCTTCTTGTTGAGAGCAGTAATTTGCCAATGGATAAGCAAAAGGAATTTCTCGACAAATCGTTTGCCGAATGGCAAGGGTATAACCAACAGGTTGATGATGTGATTGTGGTAGGTGTACAGGTTTAGGCTAAATTTTTAGCCCAATAACAGTTATATCGTCAAGCTGATCGTTTCCGTCAACCCATCTAAAGAAAGCATCCTCAATAATACTTTGTTGATCATCTAGCGGTTTTTTGGCATTTTGAGTTAAAATATCATTGAATCGACTCTTACCAAATTTTTGGTTAAAGCTTTCTCCACCCAGCTGATGCCTATAACCATCAGAGAAAAGATAAAGAATATCACCCTTTTTCACGCTAATTCGAAACGAGCTAAATGGCCTCATCCGCTGATGGTATGAAATGGGCATTCTATCGCCTTTTTGTTCGGTTAAAGTACCAATTCCATCATCGTCAAACTTAACAACCCAAAGTGGTTGGTTTGCTCCTGCAAATTCAACAAAATCATCTCCTTTAGTGTAGCGTATTAGCGAAATATCCATTCCCTCCTGATGTTCACCTATAATTCCCTCCTGTTTTAGCGATTCAATGATAAAAAGCCTAAGGTTATCGAGAATGTCTGAGGGATGTTCAACCTGCCTGCCCATTAGCTCGGTAAGGGCCGAAATGCCAAGCATACTCATAAAACCGCCAGGAACACCATGTCCAGTACAATCGCCCAATGCTATGGTTATGGTATTGTTTTTTGGGTATGCCCAGTAAAAGTCGCCGCTAACCACATCCTTTGGAAAATACATTATAAAATGATCGGTAAAATAATGCTCAAATATTTCCTTTGCAGGAAGGAGTGCTTGCTGAATGCTCGAAGCATAATCAATACTATCGGTAATAAGCCAGTTGAAACGCTCAAGCTGCTCACTTTTTTCTCGTAAAATATCTTGTTGCCTTTCCACCTCATTGCGCTGTGCTTCTATCTCTTCCTTTTGAGCAGTAATCTCCTCGTTTTTTTGTAATATTTCCGTATTATGCTGTCGTAGCTGGCTATTCGATTTTCGGTTAAGCCTATACTGCCTAAACAGTAAATACATAATAATTGTTAGGAAGAGCATTATACCTAAAATGATGTAGGTATGGGCTCTTTGCCAAAGAATTTTGAGTTCAGCATTGTGTAATAGAACGTCTTTGAGCTCGTTTTCGCGCTGTAGTGTCTGAATTTCCAACTCCTTTTGCTCGAGTCGGTAAACGGCCTCCATTTCGGCAAATTTATTTGCGCGATGCAATTTATAAAGGCTATCGTTAAGCGCAAAATATAGCTTATGGTGCTTAAGCGATAAGCCAACTTCACTCATATCCTCGTATATAGATGAAAGCAGACCATGCGCATCCTTTTGTAGCGATAGCATGTTTTTCTTGTTTGAACTATCCACTGCTTTTAGAGCGTATAGCTTGGCTTGCTCAAAATTTCCCAGCTCATGTTCAATAATAGCAAGATGGTATTGAACCCCAGATATTACGGATTGAAAATTACTTTGCTGAGCTAATTCAAGGGCTAACGAGAGATTATATCTTGCATCGGAATACTTTTTCTGCTTAAGCAAAACTTGTCCAATTTCATAAAGAGCATCTGCTTGCCCCATTTTATCGTTGTTCTGCTTGAATAATTTTTCTGCTTGCACAAGAAAGACACTTGAGCTATCCAAAATTTCAGCTTCTTTGTAGGCAATACCCTTGCTAAGCAAAGTTGTAGCCTTACCCCTTTCATCCTTTAGCTCCTCAAAAATTGTAAGAGCTCGGTTGTAGTACGAAATACTCTCAAGTACGTTTTTTGAGTCGACCAGAACTCCACCAATGTTAACAAGTGTTAGTGCAACTGACTCTTTTTCATTGAATTCTTCGAGTATTGATAAGGCTGAGAAATAGCTCTCCAACGATTTTTCGTATGCACCAATATCATGGCTAACCGCGCCCATATTGGTTAGAATACTAGCTATAGCTACAGTATCGTTGTTGCTTTGAAAGTAATTAAGCGCAGCTTGGAAATGCTCAATTGCTTTAGGATGATTTGAAATTCGTCTGTTAAGCACTCCCAGATTGTTGTTCATTTTAGCAACCCCAACCTTGTGATCAAGGCTATCGAGAACGTTAAGCGCTGATTCGTAAGAGTTAATAGAGCTGTTAAGGCTACCCGTTAATAGGTAAACCTTACCATTTAAACTGTATGCTGTGGCTAACCCCTGTAAAATTTTATTTGCTAAGTATTTTTTGGGTTTATTCTCTAGCAATGGGTCAAAAATTTTTATAGCGCTATCGTTCTGTTGTAACGCCAGGTTTAGATGACGGTTGTGGAGAATGTAAACTTTGGCTTTTTCAATGTGGGCTAAGCCTTTATAATAGTCTATTGCAGCAGTAGTAAGACTATTGTTTTGCTCAAGTAAGTCAATCCTACTTAACCAATAAAATGAGGAATCGGGATTGTCGTTGGCGTAAAACTGAGCAATTTTCAGTAGAGTATTTGCTCTGGTAGTATCGTGATGTGCTGCTTTAAGCTCATCGAATAAATTTTCAATTCTCTCTTGCGATTTTAGCGACGAAGAGAAAGTAGTAAGCAGTAAAAGGGTTATTATTATTACTTTTCGCAAGTCTTTGTGTTTTAACTTTATAAAGTTAGTAAAAATATGTAAAACAAAAGGCTTTGCTTACTATTTTAGATAATTATGGCGTAATGCAAATATAATTAGCGAATTAGGCAAGTTGAGCCTAAATTTCCGATTTAAAGTGAAACTTTATATCTGTAAACTTTTCCTGAGCCATTTGCAATGCGTAGGGTGAATCGGCCAGAAAAACTTCGTTTCCTTTTTTATCAATTGCTAGATTTGCATATTTCCTTAGCCTAAAATCCTTAAGCTGTTCTAGGTTATCACTTTCAATCCAACAAGCCTTGTAAAGGCTAATTGGCTCGTATTTACAGAGCGCACCATACTCGTGCTCAAGCCTATACTGTATAACATCGAACTGAAGAGCACCAACCGTTCCAATAATTTTTCGTCCGTTTACTTTCGAAGTGAATAGCTGTGCAACCCCCTCGTCCATTAGCTGATCAATTCCCTTTGCCAGCTGCTTAAATTTCATAGGGTCGGCATTTTCGATGTATCTAAATAGTTCGGGAGAAAAGCTAGGTATCCCTTTAAATTTTAAGCTTTCGCCTTGTGTTATAGTATCGCCAATAATAAAGCTACCAGTATCGTGCAAGCCAATAATATCGCCAGGAAAAGCCATATCAACAATAGACTTTTTATCGGCCATAAAAGCGGTTGGGCTAGAAAACTTTACCCTTTTGCCACTTCGAACGTGCAGGTATGGTTTATTCCTTTCAAAAATACCTGAACATATCTTAAAAAAGGCAATCCTATCGCGATGATTAGGATCCATGTTAGCGTGGATTTTAAATACAAATCCTGTAAGACTCTCCTCGAATGGAGAAACCTCACGTGTTTGAGTATTTGTATTGGCAGGATGTGGAGCAATGTTTATAAAGCAGTTTAAAAGCTCCTGAACACCAAAATTGTTAAGAGCACTACCGAAAAACACTGGGGCTACCTGACCTGATCGATAGCTATTGTTATTGAATTCGGGGTATACACCGTTTACTAATTCTAGATCGTCGCGAAGTGCTTTGGCGTAATCGCTAATGTGCTTATCGAGCTCAGGTGAAGATATATCGGCAATCTCAACCGATTCGTGTTCAACTGTTTGCTTATCATCGGAAAAGAAGAGGTTTAGCTTTTGTTCGTACATATTGTAAACTCCCTGAAATGTAGGCCCCATGCTAATTGGCCAGCTCAATGGCCTAACCTTAATGCTTAGCTCCTCTTCTATTTCATCAAGAATATCAAATGGGTCTTTACCGTTCCTGTCGAGCTTATTCACAAAAACAATAACGGGTGTATTCCGCATACGGCAAACCTCCATTAGCTTTCGGGTTTGGCTCTCAACACCTTTAGCGCAATCAATTACAATAATAACGCTATCAACAGCAGTGAGTGTACGGTATGTGTCCTCGGCAAAATCCTGGTGACCAGGCGTATCAAGTATATTTATTTTAATGCCCTTATATTCGAATCCCATTACCGATGTAGCCACCGATATTCCTCGCTGGCGCTCAATCTCCATAAAATCTGATGTAGCACCCTTTTTTATCTTATTGCTTTTAACCGCTCCGGCAACGTGAATTGCTCCTCCGTAAAGCAAAAGCTTTTCGGTTAGTGTTGTTTTACCTGCATCGGGGTGACTAATAATTGCAAATGTTCTGCGCCGTTTAACCTCAGTGTTTAATACCATTTTATCATGCTCGTTTAAGGGCGCAAAAATAGTAAATTATGCGATAGTCTCTAGGTGTTTTATACATAGTTTAGCCTTGTTTATAATCCAATATGCTGTAGTTTATCAAATTATGTTGCTTGCGTACTGACTTATATTGTTTTTATATACTCTTATGGCTAATTTTGATATCAATAATTTTTATAGAATGAGCAAAAATAATAGTTTTAAGGAGGTTCGTTATCGAATAATCAATGCCATGCTCCTTGTTGGAATGCTAGTATCGGTTCCGTCTGCAGTAGTTTCGGCAATTCGAGGAATAAGCAATGGCATGTATTTTTTTGTATACATAGAAGTTTTTGTCGCTATTGTGGCAATGTTTGCATACTTTTCTAAAAAGATTCTCTCGCCCAATGCTCGCACAGCAATTCTATTCAGCTATATCTTCTTAATTGCAATCTTTTCGTTATACACATACGGGCTAATTGGGCTTGGTATTTTTATGCTGCTTTTTATTACCCTCCTGCTTACTAGCCTATTTGGTGTAAGTTTAGGTATAATTTCCTTATTAGTTTCAACTGCGCTCTTTGCACTTTTAGGCTATGGTGTAATTGGCAATTACATTAAGTTCTCAATTGATTTTAATGAGTTTGCCTATTCTCCCAGAGAATTTTTATGGCGAGGAATATACTTTATAACATTTGGCTCAATGGGCATTGCGGCAGTGGGTAGTGTAAACCATTTTTTAAGGAAAACGAACAAATCGTTAATAAAAAGTGAAGAAAGGCTATCGCTTGCAATTAATAGTGTTAACGAAGTTATTTGGGACATTGATTTAGTGCATGGTAATAGCTTTATTAGCCCACATTACGAAGAAGTACTTCCGTTTGCTCCAGAGAAACTTGCGCAGGACGTAAGCGCGTGGAAAGAGATTATTTATGAAGAAGATATTAAGAGGGTTAGCAAGGCTATTCAGGATCAACTCCAAGGTAGGTCTGAATCGCTAAATATTGAATATAGAATTAAGGACAACAATGGAGCTTTGCATTGGTTGCAGTCAAGGGGTAAGGTTGTTAAAAGAGATAAAAATGGGAAACCTCTTCGAGTAGTAGGTACACATGCAAACATTGGTCCTCGTAAGGAAATGGAGCAAATA
>CAZGQZ010000107.1:0-8927 GCA_964527985.1 uncultured Rikenellaceae bacterium
TCATTGAGCCTGTTCTCTCCGCTCTTCTTTATAAACAAACCTTTTGCAAGGGATGGGTGGTTAAACACCGGTACAAATATATGGCAAATTTTAGAAATCAAAAATATATTAATTAGTTCTTTGTTTAAATCGTTATACTTTTGTGCTCGGTAAATTAAAGTAGTATGGCATTAAAAAAGCGAATCTCAGAACGTAAAGTTATTTTATATACTGCAGCATTAGTGCTATTCTCCGGATTAATCCGTGTGTTTGCATATAGTTTTGGTGTTTACCTTTTTTACCTATCATTTCTTCCCTTTCTCTTTTACAGATTTTATACAATATTTTTTCATCGAGCAAAAGGGTTCTCTCAACAACCTGCTAGCCTATACCGAATTTTCGTGCTAATTTCAATGGTTATTACTATTGTTCTGAATATTGTTGGTTGGCAAGAGGCTGATTTCTTCTTGCTTTTTTTGCTTATGGTTGATTACCTGTTGGTTATTAATAAACGGTTTTAGCTCATCTCTAGCATTGTATTCTCATGTGTTGATAACTTTTTACACAAAATGATTAAAAATGATTTTATAGCTCTTTTCAAAGTTGAAAAAACAGCTAATTTTGTCAAAACTTTAGAGAATGGTATTTTTACTCTTAAGCATCCTTTCATCAGCATTAATTTACGTTGTATTTAAGCTTGTCGAGCGTTACCGGGTTGTCAATTTCAGCGCTATAATTGTTAATTATCTCATTGCCTGCCTAGCAGGTTTTTTTTTGAGCGATGACAACCTCTTTTCTACGAAAATATTCACTTATAAATGGCTGCCAATTGCCCTAGTTATTGGGGTAATGTTTATAGTAATGTTTTACGTTATTGCAAAAAGTACCCAAAAGGCAGGTGTTGCAGTAACTACTGTTGCAGTGAAAATGTCGGTAGTTTTTCCCATAGCATTTTCAATTGTTTACGATCCGAACGATACACTTACATTATTTAAGGGTGTAGGTATAGCATTGGCCTTATTAGCTGTTTATTTAACAGTGTATAAGAAGAGCGACAAGTCTTTTGACTACAGAACAGTCCTTCTTCCAGCATTTCTGTTTATGGGAATGGGACTTGTAGACTCGTTTGTAAAATATGCCCAAACCGAGCATATCTCAAATAGCTTAGCATCTACCTTTTCGGCAGTTGTTTTTGCCAATTCGCTTATTGTGGGGCTACTAATTCTACCTTTTAACAAACCAGCAATAAAGAGCTTAGCGCGAATTAACACTTGGATTTTGGGAGCACTTTTAGGAATAGCCAACTTTGGTTCAATATTCTTTTTAATATTGGCCCTAAACCATATTAATATCGACACAGGCGAGCAGGCTATGGGATCGGTGATTTTTGGTATAAATAATATTGGAATTGTTGCTTTAAGCGTTTTAATTGGGTTTGTTATTTATAATGAACGACCCTCGAAAATTAACTGGATAGGCATTGCGCTAACAGGCGTTTCAATAGCCGTTTTAGCAATGAGCTAACACATGGAACAGAAACCTGATACATATCAAACCATTGAGAATAAATCTCAAGGCCTTTACAAGGAGAAAGGTAGTAAGTTTATATCGCTAGCCTTCCCTGTGAGGACAGAGGAAGAGGTAAAGGAAATTTTGCTTGAGCTACGAAAAGCTTATCACGATGCAAGGCACCATTGCTATGCCTATGTGTTAGGGTTTGAGGGCGAAAGTTGGAGAGCCAACGATGACGGAGAACCCTCAAGTACCGCAGGTAAGCCAATACACGGACAAATACTTAGCCGTGGGCTAACAAACACGCTAGTTGTGGTTATACGGTATTTTGGAGGCACAAAGCTTGGCGTTTCAGGATTGATAAATGCCTATAAACTTGCAGCATCCGATGCGCTCGATAATGCAAACATTGTTACATTGACCGTTAAGAATATTTACACCATAGGTTTTGCTTACCAGATGATGAACGATATTATGAAGATGATAAAGGATGAGGACCTAAGCATAATTGATCAGCATTTTGATACATCGTGCAGCATTACCATTGGAGTACGACAATCGAAAGCCGATTTAATACTTGAGAAAATAGATAAGATAGACTCGGCCGTTGCTGAGTTTGTTAGCACTGAATAGCCTTTTAGCCTCGTTTACTAACGAGGCTTTTTTTTGGTTAAAACATTTACTTAACAATAACTTTAAACACTTAAAGCATGAAAAACAAAAGTCTAGTGGCCATTAATGATCTTAGCAAGGAAGAGATTATTAAGATTCTTGACCTAGCTGAGGAGTTCGAGAAGAATCCTATTCAGAACATCCTGAGCAAAACTGTGGTTGCAACTCTTTTCTTTGAGCCATCAACGCGTACGCGCTTAAGTTTCGAGAGTGCAGTTAGCAGGTTAGGAGGGAGGGTTATTGGTTTCTCCGAAGCAGCAAACACTTCGGTGTCAAAAGGTGAAAGTCTTAAGGATACCATACTAACCGTAGCCAATTACTCCGATTTAATAGTCATGCGACATCCTATTGAAGGAAGTGCGCGCTATGCCAGTGAAGTTTCGCCTGTCCCAATTATCAATGCTGGTGATGGTGCAAACCAGCATCCCACCCAAACCCTGCTCGATTTGTTTTCCATTCGTAAAACACAGGGGAAGCTAGATGGGCTTAACATTTTCCTTGTTGGTGATTTAAAGTATGGCCGCACTGTACACTCCCTGCTAATGGCCATGAGCCGTTTTGGGGCCTCGTTTACATTTGTTTCTCCCCGTGAGCTCCGTATGCCAAACGAATACAAAATGCACCTCGATTCAATGGGACTAAAGTATACCGAGCAAACAGATTTAAATGAGAATTTGGATAAAGCCGATATTATTTACATGACACGCGTTCAGCGTGAGCGCTTTTCCGATCCGTTGGAGTACGAAAAGGTGAAGAATGTATATGTGCTCCGAAATAAAATGCTTGAGAATACAAAACCATCCATGCGCGTTCTGCATCCTCTGCCAAGGGTAAACGAAATTCATACCGATGTTGATCCTAACCCAAAAGCATACTACTTTCCTCAGGCATTAAATGGAGTATATACCCGTATGGCCATTATGTCGCGCATACTCGATTTAAAGTAATAACGAAAAAAGTAACCAGTCATGAAAGAAGAAAAAAAGTTAAGCGTAAGTGCCATCGAAAATGGTACCGTTATCGATCATATCCCAGCACAAAATCTTTTTAAGGTTATTAGCATACTTGGGCTTGAGCGAATTGATAACCTAATTACCTTTGGAACAAACATGGAGAGCCATAGGCTAGGGAAAAAGGCTATTATTAAGGTTGCCGATAAGTTTTTTGAGCGCGAAGAGATAAATCGAATTGCGGTTGTTGCTCCGCATGCAAAGCTAAACGTTATAAAGGGTTACACCGTAGTTGAGAAACAAGTTGTTGAAGTTCCCGATAGAATTGAGGGGATAATAAAATGCGTAAACCCAAAATGCATAACCAACGTTGAGTCTGTTAAAACTAAATTTGAGGTTGTTGATAAGCAGAACGTATCGTTAAAATGTCACTACTGCGAGAAGATAACCGATCAGGAGCATATGATTTACCTTTAGAGTTTATACCAATCGTATAAAAAAAACGAGGCGATTATTGGATTAATCGCCTCGTTTAGCATTAAAGAGAGTTTTTTAAAAATTACCTAAGCCTGTTTAAACTCCTAATAAGCGCTTCATCCTTTGATATTGCTCGTAAAGCAAGGAACGATAGAATTGCGGATACTACAGGGAATACAAAAACAATGGTAAATGAGTAGCTGGCATTTAGCTCGTTACTTGCTGCATTAATGTAGTAGTATGTTAGTCCTTGCAATCCCAACAGCAGAATTATATTTACAATGGTTAGCCTTATCTGTAGCATTCTTTTTTTAAACAGAAAAATGGTTACAAATGCTATGGCAAGGCACAATCCGATAAGAATGGATAGCGGAACAGTTGAAAGTGAAATATCAACCTGTATGTTGGCTGTTATTCCCATAAAACCAATTTGGTACTCAATGCCAGTTGATTCCGATATCATATTAGCAAAAGGCATAAACACCATAAATGCTAAGAGTATTACCGCAACTAAAAGGTAAGTGCTTTGAATTCGTTGTATCATTTGCTAACGTTTAAATCCTAATATCGATACAAAAAGGAGTTATTAGTTGTTTCCAAGAATTATTGGAAGTCCATCTTTACCGCTTCCCACAACAATAACCTTAGTGTTTGGCGAGTTGGCCAACGCTGCAGTTGCTTCAATACCTCTCATCTTTAACAGATTTGTGGTAAGGCTGTTGTTGATAATTTGGTTTGCTCTCGATTCGCCTTCTGCAGCAATTCTACGGCGCTCTGCCTCACTTTTCTCTCTTTCAAGTTTAAACTGATAAGCCAGAAATTCTTGTTCTTGTGTTAGTTTGCTCTCTATGGCCTGTTGAATTTGAGCAGGTAAGTTTATACTTCGGATAAGTAGCGCCCTCATGTCAATGAAGTTTTCACCTAATATTCTATTTGTTTCCTCAATAATGGTTTGCTCAACTTCGCTACGTTTAGTTGAATATATTTCTTCAGCTGTGAATCTACCAGCAACTTGTCTGACCGATGAGCGAACCTCGGGAATTACAAGCTGGTTTATGTAAAACTTTCCGAATACTTCGTGTAGTGAACCTATCTCATCGTAAATAGGGTTGAAGCGAACAGAAACATCAATGATGACTTTTAGTCCATTCTTGTCAAGCACGTCCATTGTCTCTTCGGCTTTTTGCTCCTTCACATCGTATATGTGTAAATCGTTCCATGGGGCAATAACCTGAAATCCTGGAAGTTGAATATTCTCCTTGTCAAGGCCAGATGTGAATGGCCTGAAAATTACACCTCTTTCGCCGGGTTGAATAACGTAAAACATTCGGCTACTGAATATGAGAAGTAGGATTACCGCTACAACTCCAATAATAATGATAAGCTGTTTTTGTTTCATAACATTAATTGTATTTATTGATTATTTAATTTGCTTCAATTTCAATATCTACAAAGGTATGAAATTACATTGTTATAACTACCTTTTATGCTCCGTCTTTAGCTATTAATAATAGTATTTGAGGTTGTATAAATAAACGATTTTTTAGGCTAAAGCTGCTATAGGCAATTTTTTTAACTATTTTAGCCGTTTAAAATTTGCACATATGAGAACTATTGAACCATCAGAACTAATAATTAACCCGAATGGAAGTATATTTCACTTACACCTTAAGCCCGAGGATGTTGCGGATAAGGTAATACTTGTGGGTGATCCTGGCAGGGTCGATACAGTTGCATCATTTTTTAGTAATATTGAGCTAACCGTTTCCAATAGGGAGTTTAAAACAGTAACCGGAACCTTTAATGGTAAGCGCATTAGCGTTGTATCAACCGGAATAGGTACCGATAATATTGATATTGTTGTTAACGAGCTCGATGCGCTGGTTAATATCGATTTAAATAAACGGCAGGAGAAGGAGCAGCGCAAACAGCTTACTTTGGTACGATTGGGTACATCGGGTGCGCTACAGCCTGATATTCCCGTTGATAGCTTTGTTTCAACCAATATTGCAGTTGGTTTCGATGGTCTATTAAATTTTTACGATGGAAGGAATAGGGTTAGCGACCTCGCCATGGAAACTGCGTTTACCGAACATACCAAATGGAATCCGCTTTTGGCAAAGCCATACTTTGTTCATTCCAATAAGGAGCTAATTGACCTTTTCTCCGATTTTACTGTGCAAGGTGTTACAATTTCAGCCCCCGGTTTTTACGGCCCTCAGGGTAGAGTTTTACGCCTACCTCTTGCTGATAGCAACCTAAATACCAGCATCGAGTCGTTTAGGTACAACAACCTAAAAATTACCAATTTCGAAATGGAAAGTTCGGCCATTAATGGGCTTTCTTTACTCCTTGGACATAAGTCAATTACCATATGCGCAATTATAGCCAATAGGGTTAATAAAACGGCATCGGCCGATTACAAGACGAATGTTAAAAAGCTAATTGAACAGGCACTCCAACGAATTACAAAGTAGTAACTTACAATGAGGCCAAAAGAGTTTGCAGCACTTATTGCACTACTTGAAGACCCCGATGCTGAGGTTTTTAGCTCAATATCAAATAAGCTAATAACCGAAGGGCTACCTCTTGTTCCTTTGTTAGAAAAAGCCTGGGAGCAATCATCAAACGGTTTGCTCCAAGAAAGGATAGAGGAGATCCTTCACCAAATACAGCTGCAAAACGCTAAGGAGAATTTGTCAGTTTGGCTTGAATCCGGAGCGACAAATTTGCTCGAAGGTGCCCTAAACGTAGCCAAATATCAGTTCCCCGATTTGGAGTATGAGGTTATTGATAGCCACATTAATAAGATAAAACAAAAGATTTGGCTAGAGCTTAACGAAAGCCTAACTGCTTTGGAAAAGGTGAAGGTAATAAATCATATCCTATTCGGGGTTTACAAATTTTCGGGCAATACCGAAAATTTTTTCGAACCCAATAATCATTACATAAACTCTCTCATAGATACAAAAAAAGGAGGACCGGTTATCCTGTCAATTCTATATTCGGTTCTTGCGCAACGCTTAGGAATGCCTGTGTTTGGGGTTAGCCTACCTAAAAACTTTCTGCTGGCCTACGAAGATCGATATCATCAATCTGCAGGAGACAAAGGCAACGATCGTTCCGTGCTTTTCTACGTTAACCCGTTTAACCGGGGTACTGTTTTAGGCAAAAAAGAGATTGAACAGTTTTTGGAGCAGAATGGCATTGAGCATAAGAAGGAGTACTTTTATCCATGCTCAAACCGAACAACCATCTCGCAGCTAATTGCCAGCCTTATGCTTTCGTACCAAAAGATTGGCAATATGAGAAAAGTAAACGATTACAGAGTATTGCTCGATATTGTTGCCCAAAGCAAGTCAATACGCTAAAGCTTTAGCCTGAGCTGATAACCCGCTTTACGCTTCTGCTCTAGCTCTTTTCCCAATATATACTCAACTTGATTTTTACAGCGTCCGCATCCTGTTGTAGCTTTGGTAATGTTTTGAATATCGAGTAGGGTTTCGGCATTATGCTTTCGGATCGCTCTAACTATCTCGCTTAGGTATACTGTTTTGCACTCGCATATATAGCTTGGCTTTTTCGTAGGCATTGTTTGGCTATTTTTTGCAAAGATTATAAAAGATTTTTTGCATTTAAAGCAGTTAAATGTTTTGACTAAATAATTTTTAGTAGTACTTTTGCGGGCTAATTGTAATTTTTAACTAAACAGTTTAAACTATGTTAAATCAGTACGAAACCGTTTTCATTGCAACTCCCGTTTTGTCTGAGGCCCAGATGAAGGAAGCGGTTGACAAGTTCAAAAGTGTGATCACCGATAATGGCGGTGAGATTGTACACGAAGAGAACTGGGGATTAAAAAAATTGGCCTACCCCATTCAAAAGAAATCTACAGGGTTTTACTACCTCATTGAGTTTAAAGCTCAAGGTGATTTAATTGAAAAGCTTGAAGTGCAATATCGTCGCGATGAGCGCGTGCTTCGCTTTTTAACTTTCCGCATGGATAAGCATTCCGTTGAGTATGCCGAGAAGAAGAGAAAAGCTAAAGTTGAATCAAAACAAAAGGAGGAGTAAACCATGAGTCAGAATCAGAGTGAAATTAGGTACCTTACGCCCCCAACGGTAGATGTTAAAAAGAAAAAATACTGCCGTTTTAAAAAGAATAGGATTAAGTATATCGATTACAAAGATCCTGAGTTTCTTAAGAAGTTCTTAAACGAGCAGGGGAGAATTTTACCTCGCCGCCTAACTGGTACTTCACTTAAATATCAGCGTAAAGTAGCCACTGCAGTTAAAAGGGCTCGTCATTTAGCGCTGCTGCCATTTGTAACCGATTTGTTGAAGTAAACATAGGAGAGAATAGCGATGGAAATTATACTAAAACAAGATATCCCTAACTTGGGACATAAGGACGATATTGTAACCGTTAAAAACGGATATGCTCGCAACTATCTTATTCCTCAGGGTATTGCAATTGCTGCAACTGTATCGGCTAAGAAAGTTCTTGCAGAGAACATTAAGCAAAGAGCTCACAAAGAGGCTAAAGTTAAAGCCGATGCCGAGGCTATTGCTAAAAAGCTTGAGGGCGTAAAAATTACTATTGGTGCTAAAACTAGTTCAACAGGTAAAATATTCGGTTCTGTTAATACAATTCAAATTGCAGAATCGTTGGCCCAACAAGGTTTTGAGGTTGAGCGTAAAAACATTAGCATTAAGGACGAGCAAATTAAGGAAGCCGGAACTTATACTGCAGAAATTAAGCTGCATCGTGAGGTTAAGGTTAACCTTGAGTTTGAAGTGGTTTCAGAGTAGAAGCATAGCCCTACAAAAAGCATAAAAAAAACCTTGGCAATTTTGCCAAGGTTTTTTTATGCAATAAAAAACTATCGAGCGGCAATTGCCTCAATTTCAACCATTACGCCAAGAGGTAACTTAACTACACCATAAGCTGCGCGAGCAGGCATATCCTCGGTAAAATACTTAGCGTAAACCTGATTCATGGGCACAAAGTTGTCCATATCACTTAGCAGGCAAGTTGTTTTTACAACATTTGCGTAGGTTAAGCCAGCCTCTTTAAGTATGGCTCCCATATTTTTAAGCACTTGTTCGGTTTGTGCCTCAACACCTCCCTCAACAATTTTCCCAGTTGATGGATCTACAGGAATTTGCCCTGAAATAAAAACTAAGCCATTGGTTTCAACAGCTTGGCTATAGGGGCCAACTGCTTTGGGTGCATTCTCGGTATTAATTATCTTTTTCATAGTAGTAGTTATTTGGTTTTAAAAATATGTATTAGTAATCGTATCTGCTTTGGCTCTTGTTGTATTTAAGGTCGCG
>CAZGQZ010000108.1:0-8900 GCA_964527985.1 uncultured Rikenellaceae bacterium
GTTGTTTGCTCAAACCGCAATTCTTCTCTTTGCAGTTTCAGGTAGTTCTCGTAGGTAGTTCTATCAATTTCTCCACTCTCAACGGCTTCAATAATAGCGCAACCTCTTTCGTTGGTATGGGTGCAATCGTTATACCTACAGTTCTCTGCTAGCATCATAATATCATCAAATGTTGTTTTAAGCCCATCGGATGAGTCGGCTATTCCAACCTCGCGCATGCCAGGGTTATCAATAACTATCGCTCCGTTTTCGAGAATAAAAAGTTCGCGGTGACTTGTTACATGCTTTCCCCTATTTGAAGCCTCACTAATTGCACCAGTTTTCATGGTTGCCTTTCCTAAAAGCATGTTAACCAATGTTGATTTTCCAACTCCCGACGAACCCAGCAAGCAGTAAGTTTTCCCTGTGTGTAGCTCATTCATTAATGTTTCGTAACCCTGCTTGGTAATGCAGCTGATACTTAGTACAGGCGCATTTTTTATTCGAGACCGAATTATGTTAATCGTTTCATCAAGCCTCTCTTGGGTTGCTAGGTCGGTTTTTGTGAGAACTACCACAGGGCTTACTCGCGATGTGTGACAAATGGTAAGGTATCGTTCCAGCCTGTTCAGGTTAAAGTCCCTGTCTAGAGATTGCAGGATTAGTGCATAATCAACGTTGGCAGCAATTATCTGTTTTTCACCAAATTTCCCAACGGCTTGCCTAGCAAGGATCGACTGTCTGGGGAGAATGCTTTGAATTATGGCAGAATTTGAGTCGTAACCCATTAACGCAACCCAATCGCCAACGGCTGGAAAATCGTCTCGATTTTTTGCAGTAAAACGTAAATTGCCAGTAATCTCAGCGTCAAACTCTCCTTGTTCAGCGTTAACAACATATCTCTCCTTGTGCTCAGCAATAACTCTACCTAGCAAGAATCCCTTAGGAGCATTCTCTAGCCAATACTTTTCAATGGTTTTGTTGTACCCTAAATTTTCAAGATTCATTTGTGCTTGTGGGGTTTGTTGATCTTCAAAAAAACTAATTGTATATTTTACCAATGGGATTATCAACCGATGTAAAATCGGCACCAACTATTACCCTTATACTTTGAGGTACAATGGAGAAGGTAAACGGTGATGTGCCCAACGATTCGCCATCAGCCTCAAGGCTAAGCGGTGGTTTAGATGAAACAGTAATGCTCTTGCCTTGGTATCCAAATATTTTGGGATGCTTGAGAATTGAACCGTTGTAAAGCTTAAAAATATTTCGAAGCACGTTTATTCGCCTAATTTTGTTAATTATGGTGATGTCAAATAGGCCATCATCGGGGAGGGCATTTGGTACCTGTAGCATTCCTCCCCCGTTGTACTTTCCAATGCCCAGAGTGGCGCTAAATATTTTTCCGCTAAGCTCATGCCCATCAATGGATATTTTAGCCATGGTCGATCGGTAGTAGTAAAGCGTTTTTAGCAGGCTAAAAAAATATAGAATCTTTCCTCTTCGGCCACTTTCTTTGAGCCTGTTTGTGGCCATGGCCACCTTTGCATCGAAACCTACTCCAGCAGCATTGGCAAAATAGCGCGATTGCTTAATGCGAGCTTCGAAAAAATCGGCCTTTCCAATATCTTGAAGTATTGTTCGCTCATTTTTAATAGCTAAAATTTTTCCTTTGTAATTGCTTGGTAGGCTAAATGTTCGCTGCCAGTCGTTACCTGTACCTACTCCAATAACGCCAATTGTAATATCGCTGGGCTTGCATATGTTTTGAATAAACATTCCGTTAACAACCTCGTTTAGGGTACCATCGCCTCCAACTACAATAATCTTTCTAAATCCTTTGCGAATTGCGCTAACTGCAAGTTCAACGGCGTGGTACTTTCGTTGGGTAAGGGCATGCTGAAACGAAACTCCCATTTCGTTGAGCAGAAACTCAATTTTTGGCCAATCTTTATGGCCTCTTCTGCTTCCCGCTTCAGGGTTAACAATGGTGTACCAACGGCTGCTTGTCTCCACAAGTTTTTTATGCTAAAATATGCAATAATTGACGATAACGAAATAGGTCTGCTTTTTTAACAAAAAAACCACAATAGTTTTATAGGTTTCATGGGAGTTTTAGACTGGGGCTGTTAATAACGTGTTGGTAAGTTTGAGCCGAATGTTTATATTAGAGGCCTGTAAAAAAAGGTATCCTTTTTTGCAAAAAGTAACTTTGTGGCCTTAAATACAGATTTCATTAATCACTCTTATGATATGGGAAAAGTAGTAGCTTTAGCAAACCAAAAAGGTGGCGTAGGTAAAACCACAACAGCAATAAATTTGGCAGCAAGTTTAGCAGTGCTCGAAAAGAAGGTATTACTTATTGATGCCGATCCACAGGCTAATGCAACCTCGGGAACCGGGTTCGACCTTAGAAACATAAAAACAAGTATTTACGAGTGCCTTATTGAGGAGGTTAATCCACAGGATATTATCCTCAAAAGTGAGATTGATGGCCTCGACCTTATTCCTTCGCATATCGATTTGGTTGGTGCTGAGATTGAAATGCTTAACATGCCCAACAGGGAAAAGATGCTCAAGTCGGTTATTGATAAGGTTCGCGATCAGTACGATTTTATTCTTATCGACTGCTCACCATCGCTCGGTTTAATTACAGTAAATGCCCTTTCGGCAGCCGATTCGGTTGTTATTCCCGTGCAGTGCGAGTACTTCGCTCTCGAAGGGTTAGGAAAACTCCTAAATACTATCAAGATAATTCAAACTCGCTTAAACCCCGATCTTAAAATAGAGGGATTCCTGCTTACCATGTACGATGCTCGTTTGAGGCTCTCGAACCAAGTGGTAGATGAGGTTAAGAAGCACTTCCAGCAAATGGTTTTCGATACAATAATCCAGCGTAATATAAAGCTTAGCGAAGCGCCTAGCTATGGCAAACCTGTAATTCTTTACGATGCTGCTTCAACCGGTTCGGCTAATTACCTTAACCTAGCACGTGAGATGCTTCAAAAGAATAGTATGACAGAAATAGCCGATGCCGCTAACAAGGAGGAGAAGTAAGATTTAACACGTAACGGTATATATAGAGAGATGACAAAGAAAATGGCATTAGGCCGTGGATTAGGGGCCTTGATTGAAGATGCTGACTCTACCCAGCAAAGAGCAGAGAACAAACAAGAACGTTCTTCCGTAGAGCTAGTTAACGAGATTGATATTACAAAAATTAAAGCTAATCCGTTTCAGCCTCGCACAACTTTCGATGAGGAAGCACTGAAAGAACTTTCCCACTCAATAAAAGAGCTTGGTATTATTCAGCCGCTTACGGTTAGAAGCTTAAATGGCGAGTACCAGCTAATATCGGGTGAGCGTAGGCTCAGGGCTGCAAAGTTGGCTGGGCTTAAAACTGTACCTGCCTACATACGAACGGCTAACGACCAAGGAATGCTCGAGATGGCCTTGGTTGAAAATATTCAGCGCGAAGATTTGGATGCCATTGAAGTGGCAATTAGCTATCAGCGCTTGGTTGACGAGTGTAGCCTTACTCACGACAACCTTTCCGAAAGGGTTGGAAAAAAAAGGGCAACGGTTACAAATTACCTAAGGTTGCTTAAGCTGCCCGCCGAAATTCAGTTAGGCATCAGAGAGCGAAAATTGTCAATGGGACACGCTAGGGCTATTCTGTCGCTCGAAAATTCAGAACTACAGCTTACCGCATACAGCAAAATTTTGGAGCAAGACCTATCCGTACGTAAGGCTGAGGAGCTGATTCGTAAGCTTACTCAGCAACCCAAGGCAAAGCAAGCAGATGAAGACACTGTTGAAGCGAACAGTGAGCAACCCGAAATGCTAAACGGGCTTGAGGACAAACTGCAGCAGGTTTTTGGATGGGGTGTACAGGTAAAACACGGTAAAAGCGGAAGCGGAAAAATTGTAATTTCGTACCGAACTCAAGGGGAACTAGACGAACTAATGGAAAGAATTAATAAGTTTGCACAGTAATTTTTTTTACAAACCATCGTTTTCCATCTAGTTAACGTTTTTTATTTTGCAATATCCAACTGGTAATATCGCAACGATTAGGGGCAAAGGGCATCATTTTTTGATAGCCCTGCTTTTATTTTTGTTTATATCGCAAGCAGGATTTGCCAGCGGCTTTAAGCTCGATTCCTTATCAACAAAACAGGTGTGGCTGGCCTCACAGGTTTTACCTGGTTCCGGACAGGTAATAAACAGGCAGTACTGGAAAGTTCCCTTTTTTTATGCAGGAATGGGATCGATGTTATACCTTGGCCTTCAGGCAAACGATAACTACCACAAAACGCTTAACCAGTACGATCCGCTTTTTTATGGCCCCGAAGAAAAGCTAATTTTTGAGGAGCGATGGACCAACTACCGAGTGCAGCGGAACATTTTTTATGCAAATGCAGCATTGTTCTACATAGCTAGTGTTGCCGATGCGCTTATTGTTAACTCCAAAGGGTCGCACTCGCCAACAACGGCAACAGTTCTCTCGGCCATACTTCCGGGGTTAGGACAGGTGTACAATCAAAAGCTTTGGAAAGTTCCCGTTGTTTGGGGTGGCATTGCATCGTTGTGCTATATTGTTGATTTTAATCAGCGTGGTTACAAAAAGTTTGGAACTGCTTACCAGCAGTTTCCTAATGATGAGTATGGCGGTACAAGGGACAGGAATGAGCTGCTATACCTTCGCGATGGATACCGAAGAAATCGCGATCTATCCATAATGATACTTGCTGGTTTTTACGCACTTAATATTATCGATGCTAATGTTGATGCCCATTTTTTTGATTGGGATATAAGCGACGATCTAGCGCTTAAGGTTGAGCCAATGCTTAATACCGATGCATTTTCGTTTAATCCAAGCTCAACCTTTCAGCCAGTTGTTGGTTTTAAATTGCAATGTAGCCTAAAGTAGATAGAAATTATGAAGAGATTTATCTTGTTGAGTTTTGTTGTTTTATTCTCCAGTGGAGTGTATGCTAACATAAAGCGCGACACCGTTCCTGTTATTCGCGATTCGCTGCTTGAGGGGGTTGGTATTATTTCTAACTACGGAAATAACCTTGATAGCCTGCTTAGCTTGTGGTATGTGCAAAATGGCATTGATACTTCAAATATTGTATCGCTACTTGAGCCTGATACCTTGGAGCAGCAAACCAACTTGCCCGATTCGGTTTACATTCAACGCTTGGCGGCAATTAACTCGCTAATCGATTTGCCATACAACAGCATTGTTCGCAACTTTATTAGCGTTTATACCGAGAGACAGCGCGACAAGGTTGAAATTATGCTTGGTGTTGCCGACTATTACCTCCCTATTTTTGAGGAGGTTCTCGATTACTACCAGCTGCCAATTGAGCTGCGAATCCTTCCGGTGGTTGAATCGGCTTTAAACCCCAGAGCCGTTTCGCGCGCAGGAGCAACTGGCCTTTGGCAGTTTATGTACGGAACAGGCAGAATGTATAACCTTACGGTAAATTCATATATCGATGAACGACGCGATCCAATTGCTTCGAGCCATGCTGCCGCTCGCTTTCTCAAAGATTTATACAAAATGTATGGCGATTGGACACTGGTTATAGCAGCGTATAACTGCGGCCCTGGAAACGTTAACAAGGCTATCCGAAGGGCTGGAGGCAAGCGAAATTACTGGGATATATACTACTACTTACCCCGTGAGACCAGGGGTTACGTTCCTGCATTTATTGCTGCAACGTATGCGTTTCACTACCACAACGAGCATAAGCTAAAGCCCGTTCCCATGAGCCTGCCTGCTACTGTTGACACGCTTATGATTTCGGGAATGCTGCATTTTAATCAGGTTTCTGAAGTGCTTGGTGTCCCCGTTAAAGTGCTTCGCGATTTGAACCCTCACTATAAGCAAGATATTATTCCTGCCCAGTCAAAGCAAATGTCGCTTAGGCTACCTCTCGATAATGTTAGCTCGTTTATCGATAGGCAACACGAAATATTTGCCTATAAGGATTCGGTGTACTTTAACCCTAATAATGTGGTTAACCCAAGCAAATACACCGCTTCGTACAGGCATGAAGTTCCTTCAGGCAGCCAGAGAATTGTATACATTGTTAAGGAAGGCGATGTGCTGGGAACCATTGCCGAAAGGCATGGGGTTAGGGTTTCGCAGCTCCGAGGATGGAATAATATAAGGGGTAACCTTATTCGAATAGGGCAAAGGTTAACCATTTACGTGCCGGCGAATGTTGCGGCACGTTCGGGCTATAGCAATGCACCTGTCCCAAATAATGCCGATCCAAACTATATCTACTATCAGGTTCGCCGTGGCGATACCCTTTGGGATATTGCAAAGCTTTACCCTGGTGTTAGCTCAACCGACCTGAAGCGGATAAATAACCTTCGCACCGATAGGTTAACTCCTGGGCAAGTTCTGAAGATTAAGCCAAAATCATCATAAAATAACTAGCATAACAATGAAAAGGTAGAGCATTTGCTTTACCTTTTTTGCATTATATGGCATGGCTAGTTGAATTTCTTAACTTTTTTTTACCTTTAGGACAACGGTTTTATGCTTACCAAGTTCCTAATGTTTTATGGTGAAGCCTTTTAAAGTTTTTGCGTATATAGCCATTACTATTCTTTTGCTGACTCTAGTTAGCCTTTTTATCCCACCCGAAGGCTTAAGGTTGGGGTCAGTTATCGTAAAGTATCCATCGGTAAGGTCGCTTTTTAGCTTCGATTCGGTTGGCCATCCCTCACATTTTACGTTAAGCCCCGAGATTGCAGAACTTGAGATGATGCTCGATAGCATTACGGGTACAACAGTTGTGGTCGATTCACTTTCCGTAACTCAAGACTCCTTAGGTTTAACCAAACCCGATTCGCTTAACGCTGATGCTCATTCAATAATAACCACAAAAAACGAACGTATTACAGCCGAGATTCTTAAGAGTAGATTGGTGCATATTGAAATGCCCGATTCGAATTTTAAGGCGTTGCAATCGTTCTATAAGGCATTGCAAAATGGCGATGCCAGCAGAAGTCAGGTTAGGATAATGCACTATGGCGATTCGCAAATTGAGGGCGATCGGATAACCTCGTTTTTGCGATCGCGATTGCAATCGCGTTTTGGTGGAGGTGGTGTTGGTCTGCTAAATGCAGTTCCACATAGCTATCAACCTGGAGCCGTTTACCAGTCTGTTTCAAGTAACTGGCAATATGTCTCCATTGCCGATTTAGGGAAAGGTGCAGTTGGTAATAGGTTTGGTATAATGGGTGGATACTCAATTTTTAAAAATAGCCGACGAGCAAGTAGGGGCGGCTTTACTGAGGCTTGGATAGATATTGAACGACGTGGCCCTCACTATTCGTTAGCCCGAAACTTTACTAGCTGTAGGATGCTTTTTGGCCATGTACCCGAACCCATAATGCTTTCGTTAAGCTACCAAGGAACCACTCAAGATGCCGAACTTCTAGCACCTACAGCTGAAAGTAAATCGGTGAGCTGGAGCGTTCCAAAATCGGTACGGCAGTTTAGGCTTGGATTTAAAGGCGATGAGAGTCCAATGGTTTATGCTATATCGCTCGAAACTCCTACTGGTATTGTTGTTGATAATATTGCAATTAGAGGAAGTTCGGGTACCGATTTTACTCGTTCCGATAATGCTTCGCTAAAACGGGTGATGCAGTTTGTAAAGCCAAAGCTCATAATTCTTCAGTTCGGGGTGAATATTGTTCCGCACATTGTTGATAGCTACACGTACTACGAGAACCAGCTATACCAGCAAATTTTGGCGCTAAAAAAGGTAAACCCTGGGGCTTCGGTTATACTTGTTGGTGTGTCGGATATGTCGCGAAAAGTAAATGGTCGGTTCGAATCGTACCCAAATATTGAGAGGATACGCGATGCTCAGCGAAATGCTGCCTTTAGGTCTGGTGCTGCGTTTTGGGATTGCTATACCGCAATGGGTGGGCATAACTCGATGCCAGCTTGGGTTTATGCCTCACCACCATTGGCTTCAAAAGATTTTGTTCATTTCACGCTCAGAGGCTCAAATATTATCGCTGAGATGTTCTACTCATCGCTGATGGAAAGCTACAATAGGTTCGTTCAGCAAAATAATGGAGATATTGACTGATGAAGATATTTCGACATATTGCTTGTAAAGCAGCACTTGTGGTTTTACTTACGGTGCTTTCTCTTGTTGCTGTTGTTTTTTCGCTTAAGCAAAAGGCTATACCTGTAGATGCTTTTGCCAATTTTGATGCTGAACTTTTTAGTGTGATAAGCATTGATGATAACGCCATCTTTTTTGGCAAGAACGATAGCCTAAGCAAGCGGTGCAAGTATCTTTTTACAAATGCGAATGAAGAAGAGACCCCGCTAAGCATTTTGCATATTGGCGATTCGCATGTTCAGGCCGATTTTTTTACCGGAAAAACCCGAATGCTACTTTCGCTAGCATTAAATGATGTAAACTGCTCAAGGGGATTTACTTTTCCATATCAAGTTGCTGGCTCGAATAACCCCGACGATTATGATGTTACTTGGAAAGGCGATTGGATGCGCAAGAAAACCGATGGGAACACAGCTACCAATTTTGGGCTAGCGGGCATTGCTGTATCAACTACCGATTTGGAAAGTTCGCTTACCCTGAAATTGCTTCATGGTGCAGCATTCGATATGGTTAAAGTGTATTTTGACTCGGATAGCAGCATTATTGAGCCCAAGATTAATGCAAGCCATACCTATCAGAATATAGGTGACGGGTTAGCTGTTTTTCATTTTAATGAACCAACCGATTCGGTAGAGATTGGCATAAGCTGCAACGGGCTTGACACCGGAAGGTTCACGCTTTACGGATTTGAGCTAGTAAATTCAGCTGCTAAGTTTATTTACCACGCTGCTGGTGTTAACGGCGCATCAG
>CAZGQZ010000109.1:0-7334 GCA_964527985.1 uncultured Rikenellaceae bacterium
TGTTAATATCAACCATATTGGTTGTTTCGCTAGCAGCAAATGCACAGTTTTTACGTTTTGGTGTTAAGGGTGGAGTTAGCTCCTCTACTGTAAAAATTGATAAGACAACATTCTCAACTATTGATGATGCCGAAACATTTGTAGTTGAGCAAGGAAGTTCGAAAATGGGACTTCATTTTGGCCTATTCGGCAGGGTACAGGTATTGGGCTTTTACGTGCAACCTGAGTTGCTATTTACTCAATCTAAAGGCGAAGTTGTTCTAACCGATATTACAAATAGCGAGTCACCTTTGAAAAGTATCCGCGATCAGAAGTTTAACAAAATTGATATTCCTGTAATGGTAGGTTGGAAAATTGGACCAGCACGTCTTGGACTTGGACCAGTAGCATCAATTATGCTAAGTGAGCAAGATGGACTTAAAGACGAGCTTGCTGATGCTACCAATGAATCGGTAGAGAGTAATTTTAAGAATGCTACGTTTGGCTATCAGGTTGGTGCGGGGCTCGATATTTTTAAGTTTGCCACATTGGATGTTAAGTATGAGGGTAACCTGAGTAAACTTGGCGAAGGTGTTAATATTGCGGGTAAACCATACACGTTCGATCAGCGAAATCCGCAGTGGATTTTTAGCCTTGGCATATTCTTTTGATGAAGACCCATAAATTTTACATAAAAATTTAAAGAGAAATTTTTTCTTGTAATTGGCAGCCAGTATTATACAATTAATTCTGGCTGCTTTTTATTTTTGACAAGCACATAATACTTTATTAGTTTATTATCTTTATATTTATGCGTGTAAACAAAAAAAAGAGTTAATAGTCACTTTTACTACAAAAATGGTAGGAAACATTAATTTTTTATCAGGCAGTTCTATTGCTTCAAAATTCAGACAAATTTTTTGCCTCATGGGAGTTATTGATACTAATTCTACCAATTGTATTAAAAGGTATAAGTCATCTTCGCTCTTAATGTTTCTCCTTTCTTTTTCAGCTATACCTAGCCTGTACACTACAATTCTTATAGTTACAATGGTAGTTATGGGAATTGTAATAGCATTGCTTTACCTCAATAAGCATACTCTTGCAAAGCGATATGCTAGAATTGAAGAGGAAAACGAACAATTTTTAGATCATATAAATGCATTAAGAGACAGTTTGCTTAACAAAGAAGCAGAGTACAACCACTTGTTTAAGCTTAACTCAATTTATTTAAAAGATTTAGAGCAGCTGAAAAACGAGCTGCAAAATGCAAAAAGGATAGCAGAGGAAGCCGATATTTTAAAATCGAATTTTTTGGCTAATATGAGCCACGAAATTCGTACTCCTATGAATGGCATTCTTGGCTTTGCTCAGCTTCTCCAACAGGAGGAGTTTGATCGTGAAATGCAATTTCGCTATCTCGATATTATTTGCCACAACGGAACCATGCTGGTTAACCTCATTGATGATATTATGGATATCTCAAAAATTGAGGCTGGACAACTTCCCATCAACAGAGCAGAGGTTAACCTCGACGATTTGATGTTTGACATTTACACCTTTTTTAACGAGATTAAGTTTAAGCAGGAAAAAGAGCACCTTTCAATAAGGCTGCTTAACTTAAACGACGATGAGAATAACGTTTTCTATACCGATAGTCATCGTTTACAGCAAGTTATCTCGAATTTAATTAGCAACTCGCTAAAATTTACCGAAAAAGGTGTAGTTGAATTTGGATACATCAATAAAAAGGATGACAACCAAATACAGTTTTACGTTAGAGATACAGGCATAGGAATACCTGCTGACAAGCAGAAGATTATTTTTGATAGGTTTAGGCAAATTGAGGAAGGTTCAACGCGCAAATATGGTGGTACGGGCATTGGGTTGTTTATAAGCAAGCATATTATTGATGTTTTAGGCGGAACTATTTGGGTTGAATCCGAAGTGGGCAAGGGTTCTACTTTCTACTTTACCTTGCCTTACGAAAATATTCAGCATAAGGATAGCCTCACCAAAATTTTTACTCCAGCCAAAAGAACATATAATTGGCAAAGCAAACAGATTGTTATTGCGGAAGATGTTGAAACTAACTTCAAGTTTTTGCAGGCTGTATTGGCTGAAACTAGTGCAAGCATTGTTTGGACAAAGGATGGAGAAGAGGTTGTGAGTTACTGTCGGCAAAACCCTGATGTTGACCTAGTACTTATGGACATACAAATGCCCAAGGTTGATGGATATGAGGCAACCGAGAGGATTAAAAAGATAAATCCTAATATTACAGTTATTGCTCAAACTGCTTATGCAATGCCCAACGATAATATAAAGTGTATTGAGGCTGGTTGCAACGACTATATCTCTAAGCCAATTAATTCTGGGCTACTCCTCGAAAAATTAGATACTTACCTTAGGGATGGTGCTAAAATTCGTTAACCACTTTTCGTAGCTTTACCAGTTTTTCTAAAAGCGATTCAAGTTTATCTAATGCTAGCATGTTTGCACCATCTGAAAGTGCCTTACTTGGATTAGGGTGTGTTTCAATAAAAATACCATCGGCACCAGTTGCTATGGCTGCTCTTGCTATAGTTTCAATTAGCTCAGGCTTTCCTCCGGTAACTCCGCTCGATTGGTTTGGTTGCTGAAGTGAATGGGTGAGGTCAACAACTACAGGATACCCGAATGATTTCATCATGGGAATTCCTCTAAAATCAACAATCAAATCTTGGTAGCCAAACGTAGTTCCTCTTTCAGTTAGAATAACATTTGGGTTCCCTGTTTCCTCAACTTTTTGGGCTGCAAACTGCATGGCATCGGGAGCCAAAAATTGCCCTTTTTTTATGCTAATAGCTTTCCCCGTTTTTCCAGCAGCAATTAGTAAATCGGTTTGACGACATAAAAACGCTGGAATTTGCAGCACGTCAACATACTCGGCTGCCATGGCTGCTTCCTCGGCTGTATGAATGTCGGTTATAACTGGCACATTAAAATCGTTTCGAATTTTGGCCAAAATTTGCAAAGCTTTTTTATCGCCAATTCCTGTAAAGGAATCTAATCGCGAGCGATTTGCTTTTCGATACGATGCTTTAAAAATAAATGGGATTGAAAGTTTGTCGGAAATACCAGAAATATGTTCGGCTATTTGGCGAGTAATCTCTTCCGATTCAACAACACACGGTCCGGCAATTAGGAAAAAATTTCCTGAGTTTAGGTGTTTAATGCTATTTATTGTTTCGAGTACAGTCATTATTAGTAATTTTAAAGTTGTTATTTTTTGTATTTCTCACTCCAAAGCGTTTTTAAGTGCTTTTCAATTTCTTTTTCTTTGGCATTGCCTTGCGGATCGTAAAGTTTAGTTCCTGAAATCTCATCAGGAAGGAATTCTTGTTCGGCAAAGTTATCCTTAAAGCTATGAGCGTATTTATACTCCTTGCCATAACCTAGCTCTTTCATTAGTTTTGTTGGTGCATTTCGGATGTGCAAGGGTACTGATAGATCGCCGGTTTCTTTAACTAAAGCTTGAGCTTGGTTAATGGCCATGTATGCTGAGTTACTTTTTGGGCTTGTTGCAAGGTAAATGGCTGTTTCCGATAGAATAATTCTTGATTCGGGCCAACCAATCATTTGAACTGCCTGAAAGCAGCTCGTAGCCAAAAGAAGAGCGTTAGGGTTTGCCAAACCAATATCTTCCGATGCGAGTATTACAAGTCGACGGGCAATAAATTTAGGATCTTCACCGCCCTCAATCATCCTTGCTAACCAGTAAACCGCTGCGTTTGGGTCGCTTCCGCGTACAGATTTTATGAAGGCCGAAATAATATCGTAATGCTGCTCCCCACTCTTATCGTAACGGGCAATATTCTCTTGCAATCTGTTAGTTACAATGTCGTTGTTAATAGTTACGGTTTCGTGGGATTGTGAGCTTACAATAATATCGAGAATGTTGAGTAATTTTCGTGCATCGCCACCTGAATACCTGAAAAGAGCATCGGTTTCGTCAACGGTAATATTTTTTTGCTTATACTCTGTATCTTTTGTTATCGCCCTGTCGAGAAGACTTTGAAGCTCCTTTTTTTCGAGTGATTTTAGAACATAAACCTGACAGCGAGATAGTAGGGGTGGAATAACCTCAAACGAAGGGTTCTCGGTGGTAGCACCAATTAGCGTAACTATTCCCTCTTCAACTGCCCCCAGAAGTGAATCTTGCTGCGATTTGCTAAAACGATGAATCTCATCAATAAAAAGAATAGGGGAGGGATGGCTGAAAAAACGCTGCGATTTTGCTTTTTCAATAACCTCACGAACATCTTTAACGCCTGAGTTAACAGCGCTAAGCGTATGGAATGGTCTGTTAAGTTTATTTGCTACAATACGCGCAAGCGTGGTTTTCCCAACGCCAGGAGGGCCCCAAAGTATGAACGAAGAGAGATTGCCCGAATCAATCATTCTTCGGATAATCCCGTTGGGAGCAACCAAGTGCGATTGCCCAATAAACTCGTCTAAATCCTTTGGTCTGAGCCTTTCTGCTAGCGGAATATTGCTCATGCAATTTGTATTTGTGCAAAGTTATGAATGTTTTCCTAAATGCAATTTGTAAAAATTGATCATTATTGTTGAATTATTTGGACTAGCAGGTTGAGATATGGCTAAAAAAACGTTATTTTGGCTAAACTATTATTGCATAATATTTGTTAGCAAAAGGAATCGGTTATAATTGATTTGATAACTAAAACCCAATAGCCATGAAAAAACTACTTGTTAAAGTTATTCCACTACTGTTTTTTGCTTTTACCTCAAATGCAATTTATGCACAGCAGCAAATTGCTGAGTTTTTACAGGGCGGCGTTGACGATGCTAAAAAATTAAGCCATGCATACATTGAGCCTTTCGGTAAAATGTTTGGCACCTCGTTGAATGGAGGTTGGTATCAGGCTGCTCGTCCACATAAGCTGCTTGGCTTTAACGTAACTTTTACCACATCGGTGGTAACTGTACCTTCAAGTGCAAAATCGTTCGATGTAAATGACCTTAACCTTTCAAGCCTAACTGTTGTGGGTAGCAACAGTATTGCGCCCAGTATTTCGGGGAAGCTTTCAGCCGAAAGACCTCAGCTTGCATCAACGGCATTTCCAACCGAGCCTCTTTTTACAATGCCTAAAGGAGGTGAGCTGCCATTTACTCCAATGATGATGATTCAGGGGGGCATTGGACTTCCGTTTAACTCGGAGCTTACGGTTCGCTTTTTACCTTCGGTAAATGTTCCCAAAGTGGGAAAGGTAACCCTTTGGGGAGTTGGTGCAAAAAATGAGTTTAAGGAGTTTATCCCTGGGCTAAAACTAGTGCCAATTGATTTATCTATTATGGTTGGTTATACAAAGTTTAGCAGCGAGTTTGAGGTTAACTATAAGCCCGACCCAGCTAATGTTCCCGCTGGTTACACCTCAGCCGATTTTAACGATCAAAAGATAGCCTTAGATGCATCTGGCTTTACCGCTAGGCTTTTAGTTGGAAAAACTATTCCTTTACTTTCGGTTTATGCTGGGTTAGGTTACAGCCATGCCAAAACCGATTTTGGGTTAAAAGGTAATTATCCCTTGGGTGTTGAGCCTACCTATGCTGGTGTTGTTGAAGATCCGTTTTTGCTTGCTTTTACCCATTCAAACTTTAGTGCAAATGCTGGTTTTAGGGTGAGGTTAGGCGTAATTGCAATTAATTTCGATTATACCGTTGGTGAGTATGCTCTATACGCAGCCGGTTTAGGCATAAGCTTTAGATAATAAGAGAATGAGAGAATAAAAAAAGGGGAATATCTAATTCCCCTTTTTTTTATTTGGCTATTTTTTTCGTTTACCCTTATCCTTTGTCTCTTCGGGTTTTTCCTCCAAAAAGTCGGTAATATTGTGGGCAATCTTTAGCACTTTAACTACCTGCTGGTTCTCGTCGTAAATTGGTGAGTAGGTTTCGATAAAAGTGAAGGTTTTTCCACCCAGTTCAACCTTACTGGTTTCTTTCTTAACTATGCCATTTTTAAGGTTTTCCCAAAACAGGTTGTACTCCTTTTGCTGCTTATCATCAAGCATCAGATTATCGGCATGGTGAGTGCCAATAATCTGCTCAGCCGATTGGTTTGTAAGCTGCAGGTAAGCATCGTTAACTGAAATAACCTTACCGTAAATATCGTACTCAATTACGTAGCTTGATACGTTAAGGGCTTTAATTAGGCTCTCCATTTCTGCTGTTTTTCGGGCAGCTTCCTCTTGGGTTGCCTGCAATTCTTCCATGTTTTGCCTCATTTCTTCTTCCTGCGATGCGAGCTCTTCGGATTTTATCCGCGATTCTTCGAGAAGCTTTACTGTTTTGAGGTTGATTTTTACAGTAGATATTGTAGCGGCTATGCTTTCCCCAATCTTTTCAACAAAATCCACTACATGTTTTTCAATTACATTGAGGCTTGCTAATTCAACTACACCGAATACGGCATCGTTAAGCTTAAGCGGAACGAGCAAAAGGCAAGTTGGGTTATCGTATCCTAACCCCGATGCAACCTTAATGTAGTCGGTAGGTATTTCGGTTAGGTAAATGGTTTCGCTCTCCTGAGCACATCTACCTACAAGGCCTTCACCAATTTCAACCCTTTTCTCATCAAATTTTCTTCTTTCGTATGCGTATGAGGCTACTAGTTCGAAATGCGGATCGTCACGCTTATCGTCGTTGTAAAGGAAAAGTGCGCCAACGCTAGTATTTGTGTATTTAACCAAGTTGCTAATGAGCTGGAAGGAGAATTCCTCCATGTTGTCGTTATTCTGTCGCAAAATCTCAGCAAATTTGGCTATGCCCGATGTTGCCCAGTTAATCTTTTCATCTTCTAACTTACGCTCATCTTCAAGCTGTTTTGCATAGATTAGGCTTTTCCGCATTTCTTGTAACGATTTGCCAAGGGTATCGTCATCGCTTAGCTCGGTATACTGAACGTTGAAGTTGCCCATGCCAATCTCATTGGCAAAGGTTGCTGTTTTTCCTAGTCCTTCAATTAGGGTATTTATGCTATTGCCAATCTCTTCAATTTCATCACCGGTATAAATGTCAAGCTTGTTTGAAGTATCAATTTTGCCTTTGGCAAGTTGGCTTAATGTGTTTTTGGCTTTTTGAAGTGGCTTGGTAATATTGAATGCAATTAACCAGATTACAGCAATAAGTAAGGTTAGCCCAATTAGGGTAATTATAAACGAGTTTGCAGCAATGTCTTTGGCCTCCTGCACAAGGACGCTAGTAGGAACAAAAATTCCAAAAGACCATGGGTTGTCCGTTTTTCCAATGGGAATTGCTGCAAAAGTTGCATAATACTCTTCGCCGCTAAT